>NZ_VPAM01000035.1:0-41536 GCF_013419215.1 Acinetobacter sp. YH12096
CAAGTAACTTGGACCAGTGTTGATCATTTAGCATTGTTCGAGGCATAGCGAGTGTAAAATTGGGTTTGGCGATTTAATTTTACTATCTCGCTATTTTTTTAATCAACAAATGTCAACAGACCCTAGTATTGTTGTTAGATAAAGCTGAATTAGGTGTAGAAAAAAAACAACATTGTTGGAAAGAAAAATCCTAAAATATTGAATTAATAAAACCACCCGAAGGTGGTTTTTGATTAAATAGCCAATTGGATCTGCTTTAACACCGCCTTCAACGTATTTTCATAATCAAAAGCAGCATTAGTACTGTCTTGGTATCGCCAAGCGACATAACCATCTGGACGAACTAAGACAGCGCCTGATTCATGGATTTCAGATTTCGCATTCCATGTCCCATAAACGTCACGATATTCACGTGATCCAATTTGAATCACATCTAAATAAGGTAGATTCAACGATTCAGCAGCAGATTTCCAACCTTTGCCTGAAAGACCTGTCAGTAGGGTGAAACGACCATGCCCTGTAATATCTAACGTTGATTGCTTATCGCCTTTGGCATCAATAATCCAAGTATGTGGAACTTTAGCCCCCGGACGCGTGGTTGCTTGCAAGTAAAGCTGTTGATCTTTGGCAAAGATCTCAGGTTCAGATTCAGCAATCATGGCATTGGATGTATAGCGCTGATTCAACTCTACACCTTGGGCATTAAACTCAAAGTTTTTAATTTCTAAGGCTTGATATAGCTTTTGACGAATTTCTGCAGCTTGTTCATCTTCCGCAAAAATACGTTGCATCATTTGAGCTTGAGTTGTGATGCCTTGGTCAAAGCCAAATACCTCTTTGAGATGCTTATAGTCAAAGCGAGATTGATTGGCACGCGCCACGATTTGCTTGCCGACAGGCGCACGCTCAGTGGTATAAGATTCAAGTAGAGCTGGAGCAGCCCAACCTTTGATGGCATACGCCAATTTCCAACCGAGGTTAAAGGCATCTTGCATACAGGTATTTGAACCTAAGCCACTTGATGGTGGATGACGATGCACCGCATCACCACCGCAGAATACACGCCCTTTTGAATATTCGGTTGCCCATGTTTGGTTCACATACCAATAAGACAGTTTTTGAATTTCGACATTTTCAACTTCAGCACCGACAAAGGCATTTAAACGTGCCCGAACTTGTTCTTCGGTCACTTGCGGTTCGCCTTTGGAAATATCAAAGCCCCAACCCATAATCCATTCATTCCAAGGTGTAATAGCACGGAGTAAGCCCATGCCCAAATCACCAAAGCTCGCTTCAGGGTTAACAATCCATTGCAAAATTGCAGGGCGGTTTTTCACATATTGTGAAAGATCCGCTTTGAAAGTCACGTATACCGTACCTGCACGAGCCATGATCCCTTCGAGGGGTAAATCAAGCTCTTCAAGCACTTTAGAACGAGTACCATCCATACCAATTAAATATTTGGCACGTAAGCTAAATTCAGTTTGGGTAATACGGTTAAGGAATGTTGCTGTTACGCCATGTTCATCTTGTACATGCGATAAATATTCAGTATTAAAATTATAAATCGCACCACGTTCTGCTGCATTTTTTACCAACAAGGCTTCCATTTTCGGCTGAATGAGATCGACTAATGGACAAGGACTGCCTTTAATATAATCGCCATGACGTTCATCACCCGTTCCCCAAGCACTCATACGGGCAATTTCTTCACCGACAAGACTTGTGGTAATGAGGCTTTCACCCATTTGTTCCCAAGGTGTGGCAATGTCGAGAACTTGTTCTTCGATACCTAAGTCACGTAACACTTCCATCGCACGTTGGTTGGTAATATGGGCACGAGGACTATTGGCTAACCAATTAAATTGGGTAAAAAGCTGAACCTGAATGCCATAATTTGCCAAGGCTAAACCTAAAGTAGAACCCGCAGGCCCTGTGCCAATAATCAGAACATCGGTATCGAATTGCTGTGTCATACAAAACTCCATGTGTATGTGAAGCGCAAACTTGGAATAGTCCGCAGTCTAGGCAAATGATTTTCCGAGTAGAATGGATATTCATATAAACTATAGATCTATTGGTATTTTGACTGCATGACACGGGTGATGTAGTAAGTATGTGGAGTGAAGCGAATGGAATTACGACATTTACGTTATTTTGTGACGGTGGCGAAAGAACAGAGCTTTACCAAGGCAGCGGAAAAACTATTTACAGCACAACCATCGCTTAGTCAGCAAATTAAAGACTTAGAGCAAGAGGTTGGGGTGCAATTATTTGAACGTTCTGCTCGCAAAGTTTTACTGACCGATGAAGGGCAGGCTTTTCTGAAATATTCCGAGCAAGCACTAGAAAATGCCAAACAAGCTGTAGCTGCAGCTCGCCACGTGGCGCAAGCCAAAAATAATCAAATACATATTGGCTTTTTAAATGTCGCAGAATTGAAAATTATGCCGAGTATTTTGGCGCAATTAAAACAACATATCCCTGATTTAAAAATTCATTTACATAGCTTGACGTGTACAGAGCAAATCCAAAAACTTAAAAATACCGAATTGGATATTAGCTTTACTCGTCATCACTTAATTCATGACGACTTCACCAATATTCAGGTTTTAAGTGAGCAGATTTATCTAGTCGGTGCAGCGCATTTGCATCCATCAGATCGCATCTTAAAACTTCAAGAGTTAAAAAATCACACCATTATTATGTGTGAACAAAATGCTTCTCCTGTGTTTTACGATACCTTAAATGCCTTGATTCCTTTTGATCAGCAACAACATGATCACATGCTGTGGGTGACCAATGTCATGCAGCATTTAAATTTGATTAATATGGGTATGGGGCTGAGTTTTGTGCCCGAATATTTACTGAAGTTTTTAAATGATTCGGTCAAAGTCATTCAAACAGATATGGAATTACCGAAACTAGGTTTATATGTTACCTATCCGCATGCATCGAATAATACGGCATTGAAAATGATTTGCAGTGCTTTAAATGATGTGACTGCACAATAGCGTCTGGAATAGTCAATGTTAAAACTAATTTATTATGTACCTGAGTCTCACCTAGAGTCGACTAAACTGGCTGTTTTTGAAGCTGGAGCAGGCGGTATAGGCAACTATGAACACTGCGCTTGGCAGGTGTTAGGTACAGGGCAATTTAAACCTGTAAAAGGCGCAAATCCTTTTATTGGTGAGTTGGATCAGCTGGAGTCTATCCCTGAATGGCGAGTGGAAACCATCGTGCCTGAAGAGAAGGCGAGTGAGGTCGCAAGGTCTTTAAAAGTAAGTCATCCTTATGAAGAGCCGGCATTTGAGTTTATTCAAATGGTGGATGTAAGTTTTTAATTCATAATGAAAGTTCCCTCTCCTTTTAAAGGAGAGGGTTAGGGAGAGGATTTATCAGATTATGCCCCTCATCTTCTTACGAAGAATGCTCCTCTTCCCGAAGGGAGACGGGACTTACCTAATATTTAAAGTTATGCAGTCAATTGCGGTTGTGACTATTCTTTTGAAAGCAAATTATATCTTCTGAATAAACAGCTCACGGTCAAAACGATACTGCGGGAAGAATACACCATCTTTAGCACGTTCACCTGCACCAATCACCATCACTGGGTATTGCTGAGCATTTAATCTTAAAATCTTCTTCACCAAAGGTTCATCAAAACCTTCCATCATACAACTGTCAAAACCATAGGCACGTAAAGCCAAAACTAAGTTTTCACAAGCCAATGCTGTGGTTTTGCTCGCCCAAAGTTTTGCATCTGCTTCATTAAATGCTGTTACAGGCAATTGTTTATCCAGTGTACGTGCAACTTTGAAAGCAACTTTCTTAAAGTTACCTAGGGCGTTGAAGTAGCCTGTCTTATAGTTATAAGGAATGAACTTGTAATACTTCTGCACAGCTGCAGGTGCTTCAGGGAATGGAAATTCGGAAATATTACGTTTAGCCATTTCATCTACACGGTCGGTACGCGCGACACAGACAATCAATTCAGCAGCAGTTTTTGCAGCTAGTTGCCCTAGGCAAGCTTTCACTAATTATTTTTTCTTTGTAGGGTTTTGAACGACGTAGAATGTCCACGGTTGTAAATTCGATGAATTGGGTGCAAGTAAGGCGAGGTCTAAGCATTCATCTAAAACATCGTTTGGAATGGCCTTGTCGGTAAACTTACGTACAGAACGACGGCTTTGTACAATTTTTTTAAAATTCTCGATATCGATGCCTTCAGGCGCAGGCTCGTAGTAGCGTTTCTTTTCAGGTTTAGTTTCAGTTTGTGATGCTGCAGTCATGTGGAAACATCCAGTTTTTAAATTTAGAAAATAGATTGGGGCTAAGATGAAAAAAACCACCCAAATATGAGTGGTTTTTTACGTTCCATTAAAACATTAATTGAACTGAGAGAAGTCAGGTTTGCGTTTTTGCATAAAGGCTGCAACAGCTTCCATCATTTCTGGAGAACCTACTCGATCCATGAAAATCTCAGCTTCATGGTCAATCCATGCCACGATTTCATCTACATTATGTTTCATTAATGCTTTTGATTGAACCAAAGACGCTAGTGGAAGTGCAGATAACTGTGCTGCTTTTTTCGCAGCTGTCGCATAAGCATCTTCTTCAATGCTATTGACCAAATTTGCTGAAAGCGCTGTCGCACTATCAAACTTCTGAGCAGTTAACAGTAATTCCGCCGCTTTATGGTAGCCGGCTTGTTGAACCAATAGCTTGCTCGATGCACCTTCAGGCGATAGACCAAGGCTCACAAACGGAATTTGGAATAGGGCAGTATTGTCGCTGTAGACTAGATCGCAATGAAGCAGAATCGTAACACCAATCCCAATGGCAACACCGCGAACCGCAGCAATCAGCGGCTTAGAAAATTGAGCAGCAGATTTTAATAAAATGAACGGTGCGCCTTCAGAAGCTGGAGCTTGCCCTTTTTGAGCAGCAGATTTCATAAAATCTTGCATGTCATTGCCCGCACTGAAGTCCGCATCTTGACCACGGAGTACAACTACACGCACTGAAGTATCTTCATCAGCTTCATCTAATGCTTTTGCAATCCACAGATATAGTTCTGTATACAGCGCGTTCTTCGCCTGAGGTCGGTTGATGGCTAAGGTCAGTACGCCATTGTCCAAATTCGCATTCAAATGTTCATGGGGTTGTTGAATACAGCTCAGTGTCATCGTACTATCCTTGCGTAAAAGTTTCGTTTTGATTTTATGCTCAACATTATGTCGCATATTTCAGCCTGTGGCACAACTGCTCAGTTCATAAAAAGTTTGATTTGATATGAAATATACATTTGATTATTTGGTTTTCATTGGGCGTTTTCAGCCGTTCCATTTAGCACATCTGCAAACCATTAAAATTGCCTTGCAACAAAGTCAATATGTGCTTCTGGCGCTTGGTTCGGCGCAAAATGAACGTAATATCAAAAATCCATTTTTGGCTGTAGAACGTGAGCAGATGATCCTTTCAAGTTTTTCAGAGCAAGATCAGAAGCGAATCAAGTTTGTGCATGTGATTGATGTATATAACGATGAAAAATGGCAAAAGTTAGTCAAATCTTTGGTAGATGATGTAGTTGAAACGAATGCAAAAGTCGGTTTGATCGGGCATTTTAAAGATGATTCTTCTTATTATTTAAAATTCTTCCCCGAGTGGAAAATGGTTGAGCTGGATAGTCTAGAAGGGGCGATTTCTGCGACACCAGTACGTGAAGCGTATTTTCGTGGTGAAATTCAGCATAATGCTTTTCCTCAAGGTACCGTCGAATTTTTGCAAAAATTTCAACAGACAGACATTTATAAACAACTTCAACACAAATTTATGACTCAGGATAAAACAAATCTGCTATAAAAAAACGCTAAAATTTCTAGCACTACAATGGAGCAAAAAATAAACATTGTAGTGATTTTAGGTTGTGTTTTATTCAGGAGAAAAACATGAATTTGCGTCACGGAACCTTAGCAAAATATATGGGAGCCTTCGCTTTATGCTGCGTATTGCCCCTACATGCTGCTGAGTGGACGCTAACGCCTAATAGTCAGGTCACTTTTGGCATTAAATCTGTGGGGCTGTCTATTGTAGAAGGGCGCTTTAATAAGGTTCAGTCGAACCTTAAGTTTGATCCTGAAATTCCACATAAAGGTTCAGCGCATTTACTGTTAGATGTAGATAGCATTAGTTTTAGTAACCCAAGCTTAAAGGGATTAATCTTGGGAAGTGAATATTTTGATGCCGCTGAATTTAAGCAAGTGAAGTTTGTCAGTAAACAAATCGAACCAGTGGCATATGCGAAGTATATGATTCGAGGGGATCTCACCATTCGTGGTATCACTAAACCTGTGATCTTCGATACCACACTCACCCCAAATCCGCAAAATCCAAAAGTGTTGGATGTTCAATCTTTGGCAACCATTAAGCGTAGTGATTTTGGTATGCGTAAAGCACTGGGTGGTGTTGGTGAGCAAGTATTGATACAGCTCAAAGGCCAATGGCGGCTTGAATAACCGCAGTCTTACAGGGTTTAACACATATGATCTTTGGCATGTTGCAGCACAACAGCAGTCAATTTTTGTAATTGAACAGATTGTTGGTTCCAGTGATGCCAATACAAGGCTAAATCAATACTGAGTTCTGTTGAAAGCTCTATCAATTTTCCCTCTGCCAATAAGTCTTTGCTTTGATAGTCGGGTAACCATCCATAGCCCAAGCCCATCGTAATGGCATCAAAAAATGCCGTTGAAGAGGGAATGAAATGATGTGGATATTGTGAAGGATTGAGTCCGAAATTTTTCTGAATCGATCGCGTATGTAGGTCATCTTTCTCATTAAAAATCAGTGCAGGCGCAGCCCTTAACGCATTTCGCGTCACGCCTTGACCGAACCATCTTTGTATAAAATCAGGGGTTGCTACAAAGCGATAATGCATTTCACCCAGATATTCTGCGACGCAGCCTTTCATGGCTTCTGATTCTGTTGTGACACAGGCATTGACCAGTCCTGCTTCTAATAAATGATGTGTTTGTGACTGATCATCGACCTGAAAATGAATCACGATTTTTTCTTCAATTAAGAGATCTTTGAGTAGCGGAAGCAGCCATGTCGCAAGTGAGTCAGCATTGGTTGCAATATTGACTTGATAGAAAGCATTCGCCGTTTGTCCTGTTAGATTTTGCAGAAAATTATGTTCTAGTAATTTGCTGTGTTGTAAATAATGCAATAAAGATTGGCCTGCGAGTGTTGGGCGGCAGGGCCGTTCACGCACAATGAGCACATGACCTAATTTCTTTTCTAAGGTTTGTAGCCTGAGCGTGACCGCAGATGCCGTAATATTTAAACGCAGTGCCGCTTGTTCAAAGCTTCCTGTTTCTGCAACCGCAAGAAATGCTTCACTATGTTTGCTTTGTAACATGAGTCACCTATGAGCATTAGAAATTCTATAAACTAAGAAAAACTTAGTTATATTGATATTTATTTATAAATACTTATTTTTAGCAATAAGCTTGGATAATAGCAACATTCATTTAAAGCTTTGAAAGTGTAGTTAAAAATGTTGCACAGTTATATGCAAGGGCTCGCAATTGGATTTAGCCTAATTATCGCGATTGGTGCGCAAAATGCGTTTATTCTCAAGCAAGGGTTAAAAAAGCAGTATGTCTTTTGGCTCTGCGCTATTTGTGCTGCTTCTGATTCGATACTCATCTTATTGGGAGTGCTCGGATTCTCCCAATTGGTTGAAAGTCATCCGGAAATTGTCAATGCAGCGAAATATTTGGGCGCAACGTTTTTAGCAGTTTATGGGGTACAGCATTTTCTGCAAGCCTTTAAAACTTCGAGCAGTTTAGCGCCCAGTGAGAAGAATGAAACCAAACTATTGAAGTTGATACTGATTTGCTTGGCTTTAACGTGGTTAAATCCACATGTGTATCTCGATACGGTTGTGCTGATTGGGTCTATTTCCACGAAGTTTGAATCGACAGCAGTATATTTTGCGATTGGGGCAATTACAGCTTCATGGGTATTTTTCTTTGTCCTCGGATTTGGCGCGCGCTATTTATTACCGCTCTTCCAAAGTGCAAAGGCATGGAAAGTTTTAGACTTTATTATTGGCGTTGTGATGTGGGGAATTGCAATTTCATTATTGCGCTAGTTAGAAGCTCTTATTAAGTTTGAGCCCATTCCTATAGGAGCAGGCTCAAATCATTACTTTTATGCTGCTTGTAATGCTTTTAAATCTTCTAGGACTTGTTCTGCATGGCCTGCGGCTTTGACTTTACGATATTCTTTCACCAGCTTGCCATGATGGAAAATAAAGGTTGAGCGTTCGATGCCCATAACCTTTTTGCCATACATATTTTTTTCTTTAATCACATCGAAATGCTGACATAGCACTTCTTCTTTATCACTGATTAAATCAATGCTTAGATTTTGCTTTTCAGTGAAGTTTTGATGGGCTTTAATCGAGTCGCGAGAAATGCCGTAGATTGGTGTATTAAGCGCATCAAACTGATCTTTTAAGCATGAAAACCCAATGGCTTGCGTCGTACAACCTTGTGTTGAATCTTTAGGGTAGAAGTAGATGATCAGCCAGTCATTATTTAGTTCTGCAAGGTTGACTTCACCTGAGGTGGTTGGGAAGGTTTGATTTGGTAAGCTAATTTCAGTCATGAAGATTTCCTTTTTCATGTCTTATCCCTAAATGGGCTTAAACAAAGTATGTGAAATATGACCATCATACAGAATTTACTTTGAACTTAAAGCAATAAAAAAGCCTGCATTTGCAGGCTTTTTTAAGACGAAAATTATTTTTTCGCTTGAGCAGATTTCATTGCTTCTTCAGTTAAATTTTTTAATTTACCTGTTAACTGAGGACCGAAACATGCTTGAAGGTCTTTATTTTGTTTTTGAACAAAAGCGAGTGTTGCAGGGCTTTTCTTCTGGTTGATTGTGCTTTGGATTTCCCATTTTTGAGCATTGGTTAAACGACCATCTGCTTCAACAGCACAAGTACAGTATTTGCTAACTTCAGCGGCAGTTAGTTTTTTACCTTTGCCAGTTTCTTCTTTACAAACATTAATTAACGAAGATTTTACGTTAGTGCTCTTATATGCTTGTTGAAGCTTGTCGTTGTCAGCGTGTGCAACTGAAGCAAACAATGCAGCTGCAGAGAAAGCAGCAGAAAGAATAATGTTTGATTTTAAATTTTTCATAAACCCTACCTTGTTATTTCGGTATGTAACGTGTCGGATCTTCAACACCTGCGTCAACGAAACCTTGTTTACGAAGACGGCAGCTATCGCATTTACCGCAAGCACGACCTTGGTCATCTGCTTGATAGCAAGACACCGTTTGACTGTAGTCTACGCCATGTTCTATACCTAAGCGAATGATATTTGCTTTGGATAAATGTAACAGAGGTGTTTCAAATTTAAGTGGTTTTCCTTCAACGCCAACTTTAGTTGCAAGGCGAGCCATGTTGGCAAAGGCTTCGATAAACTCTGGACGGCAGTCTGGATAGCCTGAGTAATCAACCGCATTAATACCAATGACAATTGCTTCTGCACCAAAAACTTCCGCCGCAGCTAAAGCATATGACAAGAAAATCGTGTTACGCGCTGGTACATAAGTTACAGGAATACCGGCTTGTTCATGATCAGGAACTTCAATGCTATGGTCAGTTAACGCAGAGCCACCTAAGTTACCTAAATCGATATTAATGACACGATGTTCTACACCAGCCTGCTTAGTTAACTCACGAGCAGCATCTAGTTCTGTCGTAGAACGTTGACCATACATAAAACTCAAGGCGATACATTCATAACGCGCTTGAGCCCAAGCTAAACAAGTGGTTGAGTCTAAGCCGCCAGACAATAAAACTATGGCACGAGGGCGCATATGCATTACTCCAAATAATTCTTTAAAACTTAACGACCAGTTTCATCGTTCCAAAGCAATTTATGTAATTGCAATTGGAAGCGAACAGGGAGATGGTCTTCTAAAATCCACTGTGCTAAATCACGTGCAAGCTGAGGCAAACGAACAGCACCTTTTTCAACGGCAAAGGCCGGAGAGAACCAAATGGTGTTGACTTTTTCGTTTAGCTTATAGCGCTCAACTTGCTGTTTTGACCATTCATAGTCTTCACGATTACAAATTACAAATTTGATTTGATCATGTGGCGTTAAATGGTCGAAGTTGCTAAGCAAGTTTCGTGCAACTTCGCCCGATGTCGGGGTTTTTAAATCCATAACTTTTGAAACACGCGGGTCAACTTTAGACACATCTAAAGCACCACTAGTTTCTAAAGAGACTTCGCAGCCTAAATCGGCCAGACGAGTCATGAGGGGAAGGGCGTTCGGTTGAGCAAGTGGCTCACCACCCGTCACGCAAATATAAGGAGTTTTAAAATCTAAAGTGGTTTGAATAATTTCTTCTAATGATTGGCGTTCACCGCCTTCAAACGAATAGGTTGTATCACAATAAGTGCAACGTAACGGACAGCCCGTCAAGCGGATAAAGACCGTAGGCAAACCTGCGGTATTGGCTTCACCTTGCAATGAATAAAAAATCTCCGTAATACGTAAACCCGCAGACGGATCAGAAACAGGAATAGCGGAAGATCGAAGGGTACTCATAACAAAATTAACCAGATATAAAAAAACAAAAAATCTCTACGATTATTGCTAACCGTAGAGACGAGGAGCGATAGAAGCTCCACGGAACACGAATGCTCCGCTGAAATAAAGACTTAGTCTTCGCGTAATAATTCGTTCAAGCTTGTTTTCGCACGAGTTTTCGCGTCAACTTTTTTCACGATTACTGCCGCGTAGAGGCTGTATTTACCGCATTTAGACGGCAGGCTACCAGAAACCACAACAGAACCAGCAGGAACACGGCCGTAATGGATTTCGCCAGTTTCACGGTCATAAATCTTAGTCGATTGACCAATGAATACGCCCATTGAAATCACAGAACCTTCTTCTACGATCACACCTTCAACGATCTCAGAACGCGCGCCGATAAAGCAATTGTCTTCAATAATTGTTGGATTCGCTTGAAGTGGTTCAAGAACACCACCAATACCAACGCCACCAGATAAGTGAACATTTTTACCAATTTGAGCACATGAACCAACGGTTGCCCATGTATCAACCATAGTACCTTCGTCAACATATGCACCAATATTGACATATGAAGGCATCAATACAACATTTTTTGCTTGGAAAGAACCTTTACGTGCTACAGCAGGTGGTACTACACGTACACCTGCAGCTTTAAATTGTTCTTCAGTCCAGTCAGAGAACTTAGTATCAACTTTGTCATAGAAGCGTAAGTCACAAGCTTCCATTGGTTTGTTGTCGTTCAATTTGAATGAAAGCAAAACGGCTTTTTTCACCCATTGATGAACAATCCATTCACCATCAATTTTTTCAGCAACACGTAATGTACCGTTATCTAGGCCAGCGATCACTTCTTCTACTGCTGCACGTACTTCAGCAGGACAGTCAGCTGCAGTGAAATTAGCACGGTCTTCAAACGCTTGTTCAATGATTGTTGAAAGCTGAGACATGTTCTTCCATCCAGAAAAAAATTTTCCAAGATTTTACACTAAATCGAGTCAAAAATAGATGGTAAATCGTCCTAGGATCGGAATTAATTATTAAGCAAGCGCTAAAAGCAAAAAACTAAAGGTGATGGATGTAGCATTTTTATAAAGTTTGTATATAAATTACGCGAAATATACAGAAATTGTCCCAATCATCTTTATCCTTTTTAAAAAATGAAGAAAAAACTCTTTATTAATCAATATTAAAATATAAATGTATCAAAAGTTAACAAAAAATCAGTAAATTTGCATAAAAGTTGAGCTGTGTTTCCTTTTAACATGTGCCATATAACAAGTCTGTAAAATCTGAATAACAGTTTATTTTGAGGAGAAACACATGAAATCATTACGTTTATTAACAGTAGCTGCTCTACTTACTGCTGCAGGTACTGCAATGGCAGATACCTCTGTAGTTCATGATGGCTATGCATTTGATCAAAACCAACTTATCCCAACTGGCGCTCGTCTAGAAGTGGGTACGACTGGTTATGGTGGTGCGTTACTTTGGACTGCGAACCCATACGTCGGCCTTGCATTAGGTTATAACGGTGGTGATATTTCGTGGACAGATGATGTCTCTATTGATGGTACAAAGTACGATCTAGATATGGAAAATAGCACTGCGTATTTGAATGCTGAGATTCGTCCTTGGGGAGCAAGTGCAAATCCATGGGCACAAGGTTTATACGTTGCAGCAGGGGTGGGTTATATTGATAACGAATATGATCTAACTAAACGTTCTAAAGATGGCACAATTAAAATCAATGGTACAAATTATTCGTATAACGGATCTGTTAACGGAAACATGTCTTACGAAAATGATATTGCACCGTATGTAGGTTTGGGTTTTGCGCCGAAATTAAATAAAAACTGGGGTGTCTTTGGTGAAGTGGGTGCTTACTACACAGGTAATCCAGCAGTTGACTTAGATAAATCTGGTACATTTGTTAATGCTGCTGGTGGTAATGCATCTGCAGATTTACGAGCAGAAGAGCAAAAAATCCGTGAAGATGATAAATATCAATGGCTTCCAGTAGGTAAAGTAGGTGTGAGCTACCATTGGTAAGTTCTTACTGAAACAAAAAAACGAGCTTCGGCTCGTTTTTTTTGTTTTTAGAAGGCGTTTAAAATCTGTGACCAAATTTCAGACCATAGATCATGGCATCATTGTCTGAGACACTTGCAAGACCTGAAATATGAGATGTTTCAGTATTCGATGGTTTTGAGAGTTTCATATAATACAGGCCAGTCGCTAGAAAATTGTTCGGGTTAAATTTATGCATCATACCTAAACCTAAACCTCGATAGCCATCACTTGGGTTTAAGGTAGACGCCGCATTTCCTGTCCCGTTGTCCCAAATAAACTCTGCAGCAGCGAGCCAATTCGGATTCAATTGATGTGCAATCCCTAACTTTCCTGACCATTGATCTTTCTGATATTCCACCAATTGGATATCAGCTAAATCACGGTATTGTGGATCGAGTGCTGCGTATTGAAGCACGGCATTAAACTGCGGTGGCTGAATGTTGAAATGTTTCCAATTAATCCACCGAACTGTGCCATATACAACATTGTGTGGGCTAATGGCTGTTTGAAATTCAAAATTGACGCTTTGTGGCGTTTGAATGGAGGTATGGGTGTCTGGTACTAATTGAAAAGGACCATTTGAATATAAAGTTGATTCAGAGGTCTTATTTTCATGTTTGATTTTTGAACGATAGGTTAGGCCAGTTTTAATAGCATATTCAGGGATTTGATAGCTTAAACCGAGCAGCCAACCAAGCGCTTCATCTTGTTTAAAATCGGCATGGTAGCCATTGAGAGCAGCATATTGTTGCCCAGAAATTTTTAAATCACCTTTAAATGTTTGTAGGCTTAAACCGCTATAAATATTCCAATTATTATTGGGTTGATAGCCTACCAGTCCAGTTAGGTTATGCGTTCTAAAGTTAATATCGGCGCTTTCAATATCGATATTTGAGCTATCTGGTAATCGAGGACTATATTGATAACTGATATCGGTATGAAAGGGTTGTTCATAAATCACCCCCGCAGAAATATTTTTATGCGGTTGAATTTTAAGTGCCAATTTCCCAGAAAATTGTTGATGGGCGAGATTCCCTGTAGAAAAATCAGTGATGCCCAACTCACTGATTAAACCTTGGTTTTGAACTTTGCCGTCCACTTGAGCATCGACGTAAGCGAAACTGACTTCAGTATAATTTCCGGGTTCAAGAAAGGCCGAGATCGATTGATCTGAGTTTTCTATCCCTGCTGCATACATGATTTGTATGGGACAGACGATACCGACTGCCACTGCGACGAATTGATTTTTCATAAATATGGGTCGGAAGTAATAAGGTTTTAATTTTTATTGTGTTGGATGTATTTTAATCAAAATTAAAAATAAAGCCAAGAAAACTTAGATAAAATATGTGTTTACCAAAAAAAGAGGACAGTAGGTGTCCTCTTTAATTCGTCAATTGGCCTATCATTCTTCTGGGTAAGCGACTTTTTTCAACGCTTTGATGTCAGCATCTGGTGAACATAAAGAAATAAACTCATAGCCATAACCGCGTAGTAAATGTCCTTTGCGAACAGCAATCCAAGTGGTATTAACACCAAAAATATCGGTAGGAATTTGTTTTAAACGGTAATCACGTTCTGGGTCATATGCCACATCGTTGACAATACCCACTCCCATATTAAGTTCAACATAGGTTTTAATAACGTCTGCATCAAGTGCGGACATCACGATATCAACATCAAAGCCTGAATCTTCAAAGGCTTTATCAATTTTTGAACGACCTGTAAAACCACCGTGATAGGTAATAATTGGATAGTTCGATAAATCTTCAATGGTGATATTTGATTTTTGGGTCAGTGGGTGCTCTTTAGGCGTGATGATGCTGTGTTGCCAGTTGTAGTAAGGCACGCTTGCCAGGTTATCTTCATTGGTTAATGATTCGGTTGCGATCCCGATATCCGCTTCACCTTGAAGGAGCATTTCTGTAATTTCAATAGGGCTTGCTTGTTGCAAAATTAGATGAACTTTTGGAAATTCTTTTTTAAATTGGTTCACAATCGGCGGCAAGACATAACGTGCTTGCGTATGTGTGGTCGCAATCGTCAATGTCCCTTCATCTACTTTGTTGAAGTCATCTGCTAGACGTTTAATATTGTCTGCATCTACAAGCATGCGTTCAACGATACCCAATAATGACTGGCCTGGTTCGGTTAAACCGAGTAAACGTTTACCTTTACGGATGAACAGCTGTACACCAAGTTCATCTTCTAGATCTTTGATGTGTTTACTCACGCCTGACTGCGAAGTGTAAAGTGCAGCAGATGCTTCTGTTAAATTAAAATTCTGACGTACTGTTTCTCGAATAATTCTTAATTGTTGGAAATTCATAATTTTATTTTACCTTAAAAGCAAGTGGGGCTTGTGACGGCCCCAACTTTTTGTTTTATGCAACTTGGTTTTCAAATAAATGCAAGTTTGTTGCACTTAACCATACCGTTTGATTTGGGCGGAATTGATGGGCTTTCGCTTCATCTGCCGTTAATGAAATTTCAATAAGATTACCTTGACGGTCATGCAGTTCAGCAATGACTTTACCTGCAATCCAAAGCTCACGTACAAAAGTCGCTTGAATGGCATTTTCTTGCGGCTGTGCATGAATACGCAGTTCATCCGGACGAGCAAAGGCAATGACATTGCCTTGCGGTGCATTGGCATTTTGTGGCAACAAAATTCGGTCTTCACCAATTTGAATAAGGCCATTGCTATTTTGACCTTCAAAACGGTTGGCTTGACCTAAAAAGTCAAATACAAACGGTGTTGCAGGT
The DNA here is from genome assembly GCF_013419215.1 of Acinetobacter sp. YH12096. Lineage (NCBI taxonomy): Bacteria > Pseudomonadati > Pseudomonadota > Gammaproteobacteria > Moraxellales > Moraxellaceae > Acinetobacter > Acinetobacter sp. YH12096. The sequence goes on from NZ_VPAM01000035.1 coordinate 15,474, forward strand.
TTTTCATAAACTTCACGTGGCGAGCCAATCTGTTCTACGTTGCCTTTGTTCATCACAATGATTTGATCGGCCACTTCAAGCGCTTCTTCTTGGTCATGGGTCACGAAAATAGAGGTGATGTGGAGTTCGTCATGTAAGGTACGTAACCAGCGGCGTAATTCTTTACGAACTTTGGCATCCAATGCACCAAAAGGTTCATCCAGTAATAACACACGCGGTTCAACCGCTAAAGCACGCGCTAAGGCAATACGTTGACGTTGACCACCTGAAAGCTGAGCTGGGTAACGGTCAGCCAAGAAACCAAGCTGAACAAGATCAAGCAAACGAGTAACCCGTTTTTTGATTTCCGCTTCAGATGGACGTGTTGCACGTGGGCGTACGCGTAAACCAAAAGCAATGTTGTCAAATACGGTCATATGGCGGAACAGTGCATAATGCTGGAATACAAAACCAACTTCACGTTCACGGACGTGAACTTTAGTGGCATCTTCACCTTCTAGAATGACTTGACCGCCATCGGCAGATTCAAGACCTGCAATGATACGCAATAGGGTAGTTTTACCACAGCCAGATGGGCCAAGCAGCGCAACGAGCTGACCATCAGGGAAATCTAAAGAGATATTTTTAAGTGCATGGAATGCACCAAAGTGTTTTTCAATATTTTTTACTTGAATACTCATGAGGTCATTCCTTAAGAAACTTGTGAATCTTCTTTACGCTTGTCTTGTCGTTCCTGACGTAGTTCAACCCATGTTTTTAAAATCAGGGTCACAATCGCCAAGAGCGCTAATAGTGAAGACACAGCAAAAGCAGCACTAAAGGTATATTCGTTATAAAGGATTTCTACGTGTAGCGGTAAGGTGTTGGTTTCGCCACGAATGTGACCTGAAACCACAGAAACAGCACCAAACTCACCCATTGCACGTGCATTACAGAGAATCACGCCGTAGATTAAGCCCCATTTGATATTTGGAAGTGTCACTTTCCAGAATGTCTGCCAGCCTGAAGCACCCAATACGATTGCTGCTTCTTCTTCCTCTGTTCCTTGAGCTTCCATTAATGGAATCAACTCACGTGCCACAAAAGGAACGGTAATAAACACAGTAGCAAGGACGATGGCTGGAACGGCATATAAAATTTTGATGTCGTTATCCATCAGCCAGCCGCCTAACCAACCTTGAGTACCAAAAATCAATACCAACATTAAGCCAGCAATAACTGGAGAAACTGAAAATGGCATATCAATAATCGTGGTTAAGATAGATTTACCACGGAAATTAAACTTGGCAACAGACCATGCCGCAGCTACACCAAAAACGACGTTTAACGGTACGGCAATCACAGCTGTTAATAATGTCAATTTCACCGCAGATAAGGTGTCTGGATGAACCAGTGCTTGGAAGTAAACGCCAACACCTTGCTTAAAGGCCTCAACGAAAACCAAAACCAATGGCAGAATCAGGCAGCTCGCAAAGAAAATCAATGCAATCACTATCAGTGTATAGCGTACCCACGTTGGTTCACGTGTTGCATCACGCGACTGTAATTTTTCCGCAAGCGCATTACTATTCGTATTCATCGTGCAGTTCTCCCTGTACGGCGACTTGCCCATGCTTGAACCAAGTTAATTAAGAATAAAATGGCAAAAGAAATCACCAGCATCACGACTGCAATCGTGGTCGCGCCTGCATAATCATATTCCTCAAGACGAGAGATGATCATCAATGGCGCAATTTCAGTTTTGAAGGGTTGGTTACCTGCGATAAAAATCACCGATCCATACTCACCCACACCGCGTGCAAAGGCCAAAGCAAAACCTGTTAACAGCGCAGGAAATAGAATAGGTAAGATCACTTTGGTCACGATCTGAAAGCGATTTGCGCCCAGTGCCGAAGCTGCTTCTTCAAGTTCAGTTTCTAGGTCGCTCAGTACAGGCTGTACAGTACGAACCACAAAAGGAATACCAATAAAGATGAGGGCCAAGGTAATACCGATCGGGGTATATGCGACTTTAATGCCAATGGGTTCAAGGTACTGACCGATCCAACCAGTCGGTGCATATAACGAAGTTAATGCAATACCCGCAACGGCAGTTGGCAATGCAAAAGGTAAATCAACCAATGCATCGACAATACGTTTACCAGGGAAGGTATAACGAACCAAGCACCATGCTAAGAGTAAACCAAAAACCACATTAACTAACGCAGCAATAATGGCGGCACTAAAACTCAGTTGTAACGATTTTAAAATACGTTCTGAGCTTAAAATCTCCCATAGTCCATCCCAACCGATACCTAAAGATTTAATAAATACGGCCGAAAGGGGGATGAGCACAATTAAGGATAAATACGCTAGGGTAAAGCCTAGAGAAAGACCAAATCCTGGCAGCACTCGGGATCGCTGCGACATGATGACTCCTCAAAATGAGAAAAGCTGACTTAAAAGGTCAGCAAAATTGAATAAATGATTTTGCGACAAGCTTAAAGCTCAGTACTTAAAAAGCAAATTGAAATAAATACTTGTTTTCATCAGTAAAGCTGATATATTTCATGTGGTTTTCTGAAATTAAGTAATTGAAAATTTCAGGAAATGGTCCAAAACCTGATGCAACATTAATGTGTCCTACAGCACCCATATTCACAGGGTAGAGCTTCCAAGCATCTGCAAGTTGTTTTGCATCTTCAAAGCCAAGCCAAGGATCATTTTCACTAATCAACATCGTTGTCGGCACACGAATACTCAGCTGATGAAAAAATGCTTTGTAATCCGTTGTACTGTCGCGTGCAAAGCCGTTTTCTCCAAAGCGAGCTGGATTGGCTGGCGCAACCAAAACTAAATTTTTGATTTTTTTATTGAGTTCTGGATGCAAGGCCAATGCTGCCACCGTGGTTAAACAACCAAAGCTATGCGCCACAATTTGAATTTCACCCTGTAATGGTCGTACGGTTTGAACGAATTGTTTAATCCAGTCTTTTAGTACAGGGTGATTCCAATCCTTTTGCTGAACACGAGAGCTAGACATGAGCTGACGTTGTAACCAAGATTGCCAATGTGCGTGTTCACTACCGCCTACACCCGGGACAATTACTGTATGTGTCATGTCAAGTTCTCCTGATTCAGTCAATGAATGGTCTTATTTTCCATTGTTGGCTTTGACGATTTGGTCAAACACGCCGCCATTTTCAAAGTGTGCTTTTTGGACTTTATCCCAACCACCAAATTCTTTATCAATGGTTACGAGTTTAAGTGGCTTAAAGACTGATGCGTATTGTGCAAGCGTTGTAGGGTTACGTGGACGGTAAAAGTTCTGAGCTGCGATTTGCTGACCACGTGGTGAATAAAGGAAGTTTAAATAACCTTTGGCTAAATAAAGATTGCCTTTTTTCTCCGCATTTTTTTCAAGAACAGCAACAGGTGGCTCAGCTAAAATTGAAAGTGAAGGGGTTACAATTTCAAACTTACCCGGTTGTTCACGAATCGCTAAATGTGCTTCATTTTCCCAAGCTAGTAATACATCACCAATACCACGTTCAGCAAAGGTCGTAGTCGAACCACGTGCGCCTGAATCGAGTACTTTGGTGTTTTTATAAATCTTACGGACAAATTCTTGAGCCGTTGTATCATTACCACCCGTTTGATGTTTTGCCCAAGCCCATGCTGCTAAATAGTTCCAACGCGCACCGCCTGAAGTTTTCGGGTTTGGGGTAATAATACCTACGCCTGGTTTAACCAGATCGCCCCAATCTTTAATCGCTTTAGGGTTGCCTTTACGGACTAAGAACACAATGGTTGAGGTATATGGCGTTGAGTTTTGTGGAAGTTTCTTTTGCCAATCTGCAGGTAAAAGTTTGGCTTTTTCTGCAATCACATCAATATCCGCTGCCAGTGCTAAAGTCACCACATCGGCATCTAAACCATCAATGACGGCACGTGCTTGTTTACCTGAACCACCGTGAGATTGTTTAAAATTAATTTTTTGACCTGTACGGCTTTCCCAATATTTACTGAAGTCTTTATTCACACTTTCATAGAGTTCACGCGTTGGGTCGTAAGATACGTTTAAAAAGTCTTTTGCAGCTGCACCAAAAGAAATCGTCGAGATGACGGCAGCAAGAACACCCAATTTTAATTTTGCGGAAATACTCATGTGAACCTCAATAATTTTTACTTTATCTGTAACATGGGGGAAGAATAGCGCCAATCTTTATGCATAAAAAATAATTAAAAACGAATTTTATATGAATAAAAAAGATAACAAGTGTGTCTACGAAAAAAAAGCATCGACCTTATGCGAAAGGAAGATGCTTTTCTGTATTTAAAGCATTATTTGGAATTATTGGTCTTCACGATTTGATCAAAGACGCCACCATTTTCAAAATGTTTTTTCTGTACTTTGCTCCAACCACCAAACTCTTTATCAATAGTCACTAATTTTAAAGGTTTAAAAACATTTTTATATTTTGCCAGTACCGCAGCATTACGTGGGCGATAATAGTTCTGTGCTGCAATGGTTTGACCTGCAGGTGAGTACAGATAATTTAAATATGCTTTGGCTAAATTTTCATTGCCATCCTTCTTGGCATTTTTTTCTACAATCGCAACAGGTGGCTCGGCCAAGATAGAAAGTGAAGGGGTCACAATCTCAAACTTACCCGGCTGTTCACGAACTGCCAGATGTGCTTCATTTTCCCAAGCCAATAACACGTCACCAATACCACGTTCAGCGAATGTAGTTGTTGCACCACGAGCACCTGAGTCGAGGACTTTGGTTTGCTTATAGATTTGGCGGACAAATTCTTGGGCTTTTGTATCATTACCACCTGCTTGGTGTTTGGCCCAAGCCCACGCAGCTAAATAGTTCCAACGCGCACCACCGGATGTTTTTGGGTTCGGGGTAATAATGTCGACACCCGGTTTAATTAAATCGCCCCAGTCCTTAATGCCTTTCGGGTTACCTTTATGCACTAGGAACACAATGGTCGATGTATAGGGCGTTGAGTTTTGCGGAAATTTCTTTTGCCAGTCTTTTGCAACTAAACCACGTGCAGCAATTTCATCAATATCTGCAGCCAAGGCCAAAGTGACGACATCGGCATCTAGACCATCAATAACTGCACGAGCCTGTTTACCTGATCCACCATGAGATTGTTTAAAGTTAATGTCTTGGCCTGTGGTTTTTTTCCAGTAAACACTAAAGTCTTTATTGAAGTTGTCATACAATTCACGGGTTGGATCATATGACACATTTAAGAAATCTTTGGCAGATGCACTAAATGCTGTGGCAGAAATGAATGCAGCCAAAACCCCAAGTTTTAATTTAGATAGATTCATGTTGTCCTCAATTTTTATACATGTTTTGTTGGATGAGGCAAGAATATCTGTAGTTTTTATGCAGAAAAAAATAATTAAAAAAGAATTTAATATGAACAAAAAAGAAATATATGCTGAACGATTATTTTTTAAAATAAAGTGATGTAATTGGGATGACGACGTATGCAGTGTTTTAAAAATGCGCAGCAAATAGAACAAGTTAATTTACTGGATCGCGCCTTTCACTATGGCGATGGTTGTTTTAGCACGGCACGTATTCGCCAAGGACAAATAGAACTTTTAGCTTTGCATATTGCACGATTAAAACTGAGTAATGAACGTTTAAAGCTAAATGCAGATTTAAGCCTTATTGAATACACTCTAAAATTGTTACGTAAACAAGATGTCGTCAATGGCACTTTAAAAATTGTGTTGAGTCGTGGTATTGGTCAGCGTGGCTATAGTTTACCTGAGCACCCAGCAGATGTTTGGGTGTTTTATTACCCCAAAACCGTTTCAGATTTTGAGTACGAAACTGTCGAAAGTGGTGTATTACATCAAGCTATTGGGTTAACCATGCCAAGTTTGGTGGGCTTAAAGTCCTTAAATCGATTAGAACAAGTCATGCTCAAAGCAGAGTTGGATCAAACCCCATGGGGCGAAGCTTTGGTGACGGATGTGCAAGGTACAGTTGTCGAAGGTGTGAGCAGTAATTGTTTTATTCGTACAAATGAAGGATGGATTACGCCCGAACTTCGTTATAATGGCGTGCATGGTGTCATGCGTGCAGAAATTTTAAAACGGATGCAGCAGCATCAGATTCCATGTACTCAACGTCACGTCAATATGGATGAAATTACGCATTTTCAGAGTGTTTTTTTCTGCAATGCTTTAAGTCCCATGAAAATTGCATCAACTCTGAATGGAGTTGAGTTAGATGTTCAAGCTTGTATTGAACTTTTCCGAACACTTCAATTAAGTCAGATTCGTTAATATGTCCACCGCGTCTAAAAAAACAAATAAGAAAAAATCTGCCAAAGCAGGTTTTCCATTTAAAGCATGTTTGGTTGTGCTACTTGGTATCGTTGTACTTGCGGCGATCTTACTGTGGTCGAGTTTATTTAAAGCCTATCCTGTGGAAGGCAAAAAGCAAATGTTGGCGATTGGTGCAGGGGATACCTATTCAGGATTTATTGACCGACTGGCCAAAGAGAAACAAGTTCATTTTCCTATTATTTTGAAGTTGTACCAAAAGTTCATGATCAATGACACCCTGAAAGCGGGTGTATATGAAATTCATGAAGGCATGAGCGTACGTGAAGTCATGAAACTGATTTCTAACTCTGAAAATGCGCAAATGAATCGAATTTTAGTGATCGAAGGGACGACATTTAAGCAACTGATAGATGCTTTAAAAAATGACCCTTTGGTGACGCATGACATCAGTCATTTAACGTATGCACAAATCTTAAAAGAGCTTGGCATTCCGTATTCACATCCTGAAGGATTATTTGCACCGAATACGTATTTCTTTGCAAAAGGCGAGTCTGATCGAAAAATTTTGAAGGATTTGTATAACCGACAAATTAAAGCCTTAGATCAGGCTTGGACTAATCGAGCTCAAAATTTACCGTACAAAGATAAATATGAAGCCTTAATTATGGCGTCGATTATTGAAAAAGAAACCAGTATTGATAGTGAGCTTGAACAAGTGTCTGGTGTATTTGTGCGTCGTCTCAAACAAGGGATGCGTTTGCAAACAGATCCAACTGTGATTTATGGCATGGGCGATAAATACCAAGGCAATATCACTCGCCAAGATTTACGTACACCTACAGCATATAATACTTATACGATCAATGGCTTACCGCCTACACCGATTGCTTTGCCGAGTCAAAAAGCAATTGAAGCCGCGATGCATCCAGATGCGTCAAATAACATCTATTTCGTGGCAACAGGTAACGGTGGTCATAAATTTAGCAGTAATTTGTCAGACCATAACCGAGCGGTACAAGAGTATTTATCGGTAATTCGTGCGAAAAATTGAGGAGTGAGCATGTTTATTAGTTTTGAAGGCACGGAAGGTGTGGGTAAAACCACGTTGATTCGTAAACTACATGAGCATTTCCAACACTTAGCAAAAGATGTGGTATTAACCCGTGAGCCGGGTGGTACACCTATGGCAGAGCAAATTCGCTCACTGTTACTTTCGGTGAACCACGAAGAAACCATGAGTAATGATACTGAATTATTGCTGATGTATGCAGCACGTGCACAGCATTTAGAAGCCGTGATTCTACCGGCACTGTCTGCAGATAAAATCGTTTTATGTGACCGTTTTACAGATTCGAGTTTTGCATATCAGTGTGCAGGCCGTGGTTTGGACCGAGAAAAACTGAAAGTTTTAAATGGCGGTTTTGTGGCGCGTATGCCTGATATTACCTTTTGGTTAGATGCTCCTATTGAAACGGGGATGTTACGTGCACGTGAACGTGGCGCTTTAGATCGATTTGAGCAAGAGAAAGCAACTTTCTTTGAGAAAGTGCGTTCAGGTTTTGCTGAAATTCATGAAAATGAACCTGCACGCATGAAGCGCCTCGATGCGACGCAAACACCTGAACAGGTTTTTCAACAGGCATTATTGCATTTGCAACAGATCTAAAATGCCATAGTAATCTTTAGGTATTTGATTTAAAAATCATTCATAGCATAAGTTATGGATGATTTTTTTATGCCGCATCGAAAGCAGGCGATTATTGATTTTTTACAACGTGAATTTGCCCCAAGTTTAAAAAATTGCACGATTCAAGAAGTTGGACAGCAAACCGCGACCTTAATTTGGCATGTCACTGAACAAGATCTAAGACCGGGTAATACGATTTCTGGCCCAACCATGATGACTTTGGCTGACTTTGCGCTATATGTGGCCATCTTGGGGGAGATCGGGATTGTGGGACTTGCGGTCACGACCAATATGAATATTAATTTTTTAAGAAAGCCAGAAGCCAATAAAGACTTAATAGGCGAGTGTCGATTGCTGAAAGTGGGCAAAAGTATAATTTATGGTGAGGTGTTGGTGTATTCAGCAGGTGTGGATGAGCCTGTTGCACATATAACAGGAAGCTATTCTATTCCACCGAAGCGATTATAAAGGCTCAATTGCATTTGCTGATTCAAATAAAAAGCCGAATTTACATTCGGCTTTTTATGGTTTTTAGACATTTTAGATGTTTAAGAAATCAGTTCTGTATTCACCAATGGACATTCCACTTGGAAATTGGGTGGAGTTAGGACTGTTTTTCGTAATTCTGCTGCTTGTTCAGGATAGTCCAAAGTGAAATGCAGTCCACGTGATTCTTTACGTTCCATTGCACAGCGTACAATCATTTCTGAAACCAACACTAAGTTACGTAATTCAATCAGATTTTTACTGACTTGGTAGTCTTGGTAATACTCGGTAATTTCACGATTGAGCATTTCAATACGATGGAGCGCACGTTGAAGTCGCTTGGTTGTTCTGACAATACCCACGTAGTTCCACATGGTTTGGCGAAGTTCATCCCAATTCTGCAAAATCACCACGTCTTCATCAGGGTTGGTCACTTGCGAGTCATCCCATTCTGGGACATGAGGCGCCTGATAAGTTCCTTGATGCTGTGCTGTGATATGTGCTGAAGCACTCATACCATAGACAAAACATTCCAGTAAGGAGTTACTCGCCATACGGTTTGCACCATGTAGGCCGGTATAAGAGGTTTCCCCAATGGCATATAGGCCTGGAATATCGGTCTGACTGTTTTCATCAACCACAACGCCACCACAGGTGTAGTGTGCTGCAGGAACCACTGGGATCATTTCTTTGGTAATATCAATACCGAGTTCCATTAAGCGTGCATACAATGTTGGGAAATGTTCTTTGACAAATTCTGCAGGTTTATGGGTGATATCAAGCCAAACATGACGGATTCCTAGACGTTTGATTTCATAATCAATAGCGCGCGCTACGATATCGCGTGGTGCTAATTCGGCACGCTCATCAAAGCGCAGCATAAAGCGTTCACCATCTGGAAGACGTAAATAGGCACCTTCGCCACGCATCGCTTCGGTAATTAAGAAAGAGCGAGCTTGAGGATGATATAAACAGGTTGGATGGAATTGGTTAAACTCCATATTGGCAACACGGCAGCCTGCACGATACGCCATGGCAATACCATCACCCGTCGCAATGTCGGGATTTGATGTATATAAATATGCCTTCATGGCACCACCACAGGCAAGGGCAGTGAAGGGTGCTAAAAAGGTATGTACTTTTTCGGTTTTTTCATCTAAAGCATACAGACCGAGAGCACGGTTTTCAGTTTCAGGATTTAATTTTTGTGCGGTGATTAAATCGATTGCAATAAAATTTTCAAAAAGATGAATATTGGCTTTTTCTTGCGCACGTTCAACCAATGTTGTGGAAATAGCACGACCTGTGGCATCTGCTGCATGAATAATGCGTCGCTGAGAGTGACCACCTTCACGGGTAAGGTGTAATTGTGCTTGTTCATCTAAGGTAAATTGCACACCCTGATTCAGTAGAAAATCGACAGAAGATTTACCACATTCAACGGTTTGTTTTACCGCCGCCATTTCACATAAATGCGCACCGGCAATCATGGTGTCATTGATATGTTGTTCAATAGAATCTGTTTTATCGAGGACGGCTGCTACACCGCCTTGGGCAAAATATGTACTGGCATCCGTCAGCGTCGATTTAGCTAAAACAGCAATATTAAAATGATCTGGTAACGAGAGGGCTAAACTTAAACCTGCACCGCCACTTCCCACAATAATCACATCAAATTGATGTGTCGTGTTTAAATTAGACATGTCCATCAGCTAATTTTAAAAATGTCCGATCATCACAACTGTTTTTGCCTAAAAACGCAATGACTATAAATTAACTAAATAATGAAAAATATTCATAGATCTGTAATATTTAAGGAATGTTTAAGATTATTTATCCTAAATATTCATCAAACATTTTATTACGAAGCTTAGACTTGCATTGTGATAAAAACTAACGTATTTCAAATGATAAGCACAATTGAGTGAATGCTAACAATGAATAAATCGTATTTACAAAAGGGACTCTATGCAGCTGTGTTTACGGTTGCTAGCGTGCAGACTCAGGCAGCGGGTCCTGTTGATTTTTCCAATTTGGTTGAACAAGTCAGCCCAGCTGTCGTAAGCGTGAATGTGGTTAAAAAGCTTAGTCAAGAAGAGCTTTTGCAGCAACAAGTCCCAGAAATATTACGACGCTTTTTCGGTAATCAGGTGGTTATTCCGCAGCAAAAAATGCCGCAAGAAAAGACCGGTTATGGAAGCGCATTCTTTATTAGTAAAGATGGTTATCTGTTAACCAATCACCATGTGGTAGAAGATGCCTCGAAAGTCACCATCGTACTGAATGACCGCCGTGAAATTGATGCCACAGTGGTGGGTAGTGATGAGCGGACTGACGTGGCTTTGTTAAAGGTCAAAGGTTCAAATTTTCCTGAGCTACGCACAGGCAATGTTGACCGTTTACGTGTAGGTGAGCCAGTGTTGGCTATTGGTTCACCATTTGGCTTCGACTATTCAGCTTCGGCAGGAATCGTTAGTGCTAAAATGCGTAATATGATGGGAGAAACCTCGGTTCCATTTATTCAAACCGATGTGGCATTGAACCCGGGTAATTCTGGTGGTCCATTATTTAATCAGTCTGGTGAAGTGGTCGGGGTAAATTCTCGTATCTTTAGTGGTACAGGCGGTTATATGGGGTTATCGTTCTCGATTCCCATTGATGTTGCAATGGATGTTGCAGACCAATTAAAGAAAAACGGCAAGGTAACACGTGCTTATTTAGGCGTCATGCTACAAGATATCGATCGTAATCTTGCAGAGTCTTATAACCTTTCAAAACCAGAAGGTTCTTTGATTACTCAAGTTGCACCAAATTCACCTGCTGCAAAAGCTGGCTTTAAAGTGGGTGATGTCATTTTGAAATTTAATGGTACACCGATTTCACGTACTGGCGAACTACTGAATTATCTCAATCGTACAGGTCCTAATCAAAGTATTCAGCTTGAAGTATTACGTGATGATAAACGCCAAAACATTTCAGCAACCTTGATCACTGCACCAGATGATACGCCTGCAAAAGCTGAAATTGCACCTGTGAAAAAAGGCCCGGTGATTGGGGTGTCAATTCGTAATTTAACTGCAGATGAATTAAAGCAACTGAGTGTGAAAGGTGGTGTATTAATTCAAGATGTACGAGCTAGTGGTATTGCTGCACAAGCGCGAATTCAGCCGGGTGACGTTGTGACTCAAGTTAATAATAAAGCTGTGAATAATGCAGAAGATTTTGTGAAAGTTATTTCAGAATTGAAAAATGGCAGCATTGCACGTGTTTCTTTGATTCGTCAGGGGCAACGTGCGATTGTGGGCATGCGCATTCAATAATGAATTACTGAATGAAAACCACTCCAAGCGAGTGGTTTTTTTAACTTTAGTGTTTTTGCAATTTACCCTTAGATAAAAATGAGTAGACTGTGGAGCATATTTTAAAATTTGCAGGACGCTATGAGCGATATCTTTGATTTAAAAATTACAGTTCAAGCTGAACATATCGACACATTAAATCATGTGAATAACGTGGTGTACGTCAGTTGGATGCAAGATGTCGCGACAGCACATATTGAAGCCTTGGGTTTAGGCTTAAAAGAATATATTGAATTGAAGCATGCCATGGTTGCTGTTGAGCATCATGTGCAATATCGCAAAGCAGCAGTTGAAGGTGAGGAGATTATTCTGCGAACGTGGCTCAATGATATCAATGCGTTGTATTCATTTCGTCAGTATGTATTTTATCGACCTAAAGACAAAGCGATATTATTTACAGGCAATACGCAGTGGGCATGCATTGAAATTGCCACAGGTCGTCCAAAACGCATGTCGCCAACCTTTACCCAAGCGTATCAACCTATTGCGGATAGCCTAAATCCGCTGGATTTTAGTGCTTATGATCTTTGAGTTTGATTTTATCGCAAAATTTCAAACCAAGACTAGCCAAGTTCTCCATGTAGGATGAATGACTTGCATAAAAGCAATGCATTATTTTCGATACTTTGAAAAATCCATCTGCTATAATCCTCGGCAATTTCTATTCGGCTTTTGCTATGCATAAAGAATTGCATGTATAGCGCTTTTATTTTTCCAAGGTAGCCCATGGCGCAAGCTAAAAAATCTGTTGATATAAAAAACATTCGTAACTTCTCGATCATTGCGCATATCGACCATGGTAAGTCGACCCTTGCCGACCGATTTATTCAAACTTGTGGTGGTTTGCAAGATCGTGAAATGCAGGCGCAGGTTCTAGATTCTATGGAATTGGAACGTGAGCGTGGTATTACGATTAAAGCTGCGTCAGTGACTTTGTATTACACCCATCCTAATGGTGAAGAATACCAACTCAACTTCATTGACACACCGGGGCACGTTGACTTTTCTTATGAAGTTTCACGTTCATTGGCTGCGTGTGAAGGTGCACTATTGGTTGTCGATGCTGCACAAGGGGTAGAAGCACAATCTGTAGCGAATTGCTATACCGCAATTGAACAAGGTTTAGAAGTCCTACCTGTTTTAAATAAAATTGATTTGCCGCAAGCAGAGCCAGAGCGTGTTATTCAAGAAATTGAAGACATTATTGGTATCGAAGCGACTGAAGCACCTACATGTTCAGCTAAAACCGGTCTAGGCATTGAAGGGGTGCTTGAAACACTGGTAAATGTTATTCCTGCACCCGAAGGCGATCGTAATGCACCATTACAAGCCTTAATTGTTGACTCTTGGTTCGACAACTATTTGGGCGTGGTTTCTTTAGTTCGTATTAAAGAAGGTCGTGTGCGTAAAGGCGATAAAATGTTGATGAAATCAACAGGTCAAACGCACATCATTACTTCAGTAGGTATTTTTAATCCTAAACATACAGAAACTGACATGCTCGAAGCAGGTGAAGTTGGTTTCGTGATCGCGGGTATTAAAGATATTTTTGGTGCTCCAGTTGGTGATACGATTACCTTGGCAACTACACCAGAAGTTGAAAGCTTACCGGGTTTCAAAAAAGTGAAACCACAGGTCTATGCAGGTTTATTCCCAATCGATTCAAGTGAATTTGAACCGTTCCGTGAGGCGCTGCACAAACTGCAAATTAATGACTCAGCGTTGTTCTTTGAACCTGAAAGTTCAGATGCACTTGGTTTTGGCTTCCGTTGTGGCTTCTTGGGTATGCTGCACATGGAAATTGTACAAGAACGTTTAGAACGTGAGTATGATCTGGACCTGATTTCTTCAGCACCAACCGTAATTTATGAAGCGGTGATGAAAAATGGTCAAACCATTTATATCGATAGTCCTTCTAAAATGCCGGATGGTTCAACAGTTGAAGACTTACGTGAGCCAATTGCTGAATGTCACATTTTAGTACCGCAAGAATACTTGGGTAATGTGATGACTTTATGTGTTGAACGTCGCGGCGTTCAAAAGAATATGAAGTTCATGGCGAACCAAGTGGCCATTACGTTTGAAATTCCAATGGCTGAAGTGGTAATGGATTTCTTTGATAAGTTGAAATCATGTTCACGTGGCTTTGCATCGCTTGACTATAGCTTTGTCCGTTTTGAGAGTTCATCTTTGGTTAAGGTGGATGTGCTAATTAATGGTGAGAAGGTTGATGCCTTGGCCATGATTTGTCACCGCCAAGATGCTCGTCACCGTGGTATTGCTTTAGTTGAAAAAATGAAAGACTTGATTCCACGTCAAATGTTTGATGTGGCTATTCAAGCAGCAATTGGCGCGCAAATCATTGCACGTTCAACTGTAAAAGCGATGCGTAAAAACGTTTTGGCTAAATGTTATGGTGGTGACGTGTCGCGTAAGAAGAAACTTCTTGCGAAACAAAAAGAAGGTAAGAAACGTATGAAACAAGTGGGCAGCGTCGAAATCCCACAAGAAGCGTTCCTTGCGGTATTGAAAGTAGAAAGATAATAAATAGAGGTTTATGAGCTCATGGATTTTGACTTTAATTTGATCCTTGTTCCTGCCACAGTCATTTTTTTCTTAATTTGGCTGTTGGATAAGTTTGTCTGGAAACAACGACAGACCAAAGGTAAAGGGAATGAAAATGTCGTTATCGCATGGGCTTATGACTTTTGGCCGATTCTAGCGATAGTTTTGGTAATGCGTTCATTCTTATATGAGCCATTTAATATTCCATCAGACTCTATGGTTCCAACTTTAGAGACAGGTGATTTTATTGTGGTGAATAAATATCAGTATGGCGTACGATTACCTATTATTAATAAAAAAATTATTGATGTTGGTGAGCCTGAACGTGGAGATGTCATTGTATTCCGTTATCCACCACAACCAACCATTAGCTATATTAAACGTGTGGTTGGTTTACCAGGGGATCATATTATTTATGATCATGGTCAACTGAGTGTGAATGGTCAGAAAGTGGCAAAAGTTCCTGTGGAATTTAGCCGTGAAAAAGATCAACTCGACACACCTACATCGATTTATCATAAAGAAACCATGGGTAAGCATACGTTTACCATGCGTGAGCTTGAAGGTGTCAATGTTGCGCGCCAAGCGCCATTTATCAACTATGTTGAAAATGGTAAATATTCAACAGAAAATGGTTTATATTGGGAAGTTAAGGTTCCTAAAGGTCACTATTTCGCGATGGGGGATAATCGTGATCAAAGTGCGGACAGTCGTTTTTGGGGCTTTGTGCCTGAAGAAAACCTCACTGGACGTGCTTTTTACAAGTGGATGCATAAGGAACCTGGTTTAAAACTGCCTTCATTTAGTCGTAATGGCAGTATTGATTAGTCTTACATCAGGAAAATAAAATGAGACATCAACGGGGAACGTCTTATATTGCAATTTTAATTGCTATTATTGGTTTTGCTTTTTTAGCTAAAGCATTAATTGCGGTTTGGGGACCGTATGTTGACGACCGTCTCGTCAACAATGAAATTGAAGATTTGATGAAGAGCAGTCCTAAAAATATTGCTCCGAGTAAGTTTGAGTCACAAATGTCACAACGCTTAGATATGAATGGTGTGCGTGATTTAAACTTTAAAGATATTGCTCAAGTCACTAATGTAGACGGTCTACAAGTGAAAACAGATTATGAAATAAGAAAGCCTTTCTTATTGAATATTGATATTGTGTTGAAGTTCGAGAAAAGTTTTGATCAAAGCTCAGTCCAAGCTAAATGAAGCTCGTTTAGCAAGTCGTATCGGTTATCAGTTTAAACAACCTGAATTGTTACAACTGGCCTTGACCCACCGATCGGTGAGCCATAAATACAATTATGAACGCCTAGAATATCTGGGCGATTCATTATTGGGTATGATAATTGCCAATTATCTATACCATGCCTACCCGCATGAAAATGAAGGGCGTCTAACGCGTATGCGTGCGACACTGGTTCGTCAGGAAGCGTTAGGTAAAATTGCCAATGACTTAAAACTCAGTCAAGAATTAATCTTGAGTACAGGTGAGTTGAAATCTGGCGGTCATCATCGCGAGTCTATACTGGCGGATACTGTTGAATCGATCATTGGAGCAATCTATGTCGATTGTCAGGATTTAAAAATTCTGGAACCGATTGTTCTTAAATGGTATGTGCCATATTTAGATCATATTGAACCGACCGATCAACTGAAAGACCCTAAATCACGTTTACAAGAGTATTTACAAGCACGTAAAAAACCTCTCCCGGTTTACGAGGTTGTAGATATTCAGGGTGATGCTCCAAACCAACATTTTAAAGTTGAATGTACGGTAGAAGGGCTACCTGTTAAATACGGTGAAGGTTCAAGCCGTCGCTTTGCTGAACAGGCAGTAGCGGCAGAAATCTTAGAAATTTTGGAGAAAAAGTCTTAATGACTACTCATTCCGATCACGTAGATGCTGATCACGAGTCGCAAGGCGACAGTAACGATTTAATTAGTCAGTTTTTTAGTGCACAAGGTACTGAAATTCCTGCCGATTTTAAAAGTGGTTTTGTGGCGATTGTCGGTCGTCCAAACGTGGGTAAATCAACGTTAATGAACCATATTTTGGGTCAAAAACTTTCAATTACGTCACGTAAACCACAAACGACGCGTCATAAAATTGTGGGTATTGACTCACGCGAAAAGTCTCAGGCAGTATTCGTGGATACGCCAGGGATGCACAAAAAAGAAGTCCGTGCCATCAATAAAATGATGAACCGTGCGGCACATTCTGCACTTCGTGATGTGAACTTAGTTTTGTTTGTGATTGATGCAGACAAATGGACACAGAATGATGATTTAGTATTAGAAAAACTAAAAAATGCTGATATGCCGGTTATTCTTGTGATCAATAAAATTGATACGTTAGAAAACAAAAACCATGCATTACCCTTGATACAAGAGCGTGCAAAATTGATGAATTTTGCAGAAATTGTTCCTGTGTCAGCGTTGCGTGGTGCAAATTTAGATCATTTGCGCAGTACGATTGAGAAATATTTACCATTCCAACCACCATTGTATTCACTTGAGCAATTGACCGATCGTTCAGAGCGCTTCCTTGCGTCTGAAATTATCCGTGAAAAAATCATGCGTCAATTGGGTGAAGAGCTGCCTTATGATTTAACGGTTCAAATTGAGTCGTTTAAAACAGAAGAAGCAACGGTTAATCCAAAAACGGGTCGTCCTAAAGCGGCGTGTACCTATATTGATGCGACGATTTTTGTCGATCGTTCTGGCCAAAAAGCCATTGTGATTGGTGAAAAAGGTGCCAAACTGAAGAAAATCGGTATGGATGCACGTGTGGATATGGAAAAAATGTTCGAGCAAAAAATCATGCTGACACTTTGGGTGAAAGTCAAAGGTGGTTGGTCTGATGATGAGCGTGCATTGAAAAGCCTGGGTTATAGCGATATTTAATTGCTGGACATTTAAAACTTTGAGGGAAGAGTAATGATGAGAGTATTAGCTGTAGTGGCATGTGTTTTGTTTCTACAAGGGTGTATTCATAAAATCGTTACTGTTCCTGTCAAAGTGGCTTATAAAACCACAAAGGGCGTGGTCAAAGGCACTGCTGCAGTTGTGGGTGCAGTCATTCCAGATGGGGATGATGAAGAAGATGAAGACGAAAAGAAAAAGAAAGACAAGGATTAATATTTTAAATCATGCGTAATGAGATACTGCATGGTTATTTAATTCACCATCGTAAATATCGTGAAAAAAGTCATATCGTGCACCTGTTTACGCAGGAGCATGGCCGAGTTGACGGTATTCTCAGACAAACACCTCCGCCTCAGTATCAACCGATTTGCTTGCAAGCATCCGGCAAGTCTGAGCTTAAAAATTTCAGTAAACTTGAAATTGTGAATCAACCCATTTTCTTTTTTGGGGATGCTTTTTTTTCAGGTTTTTATTTAAATGAAGTTTTATTGAGGTTATGTCCTTTAGAGGTCGAGATGCCAGAGACATTTGCTCAATATGCGCATACCTTAGAACAACTCCAATGCATGTCTGCGCAGGACAATCCTGACCTGTTTTTGCGACAAATCCTTAGACAGTTTGAGCATGAGTTGCTTGAAGAATTGGGTTATGCGCTAGATTATTCAACTGATGCAAATCAACAGCAAATTCAGCCTCATGAAAATTATCAATTTCATTTAAACGAAGGTTTTCAACCTGTCATTAAAGCCTCACGCGCAACATTGTCAGGTCAACATATTTTAAGTATGTGTGATTATGAAAAAGGTGGGGAATTTAATCCTGAACAGTTACAATTACTGTCTAAGTTGTACCGACAAATGATTACTTCCTTGCTTGGCGATCGTCCATTAAAAAGTCGTCAATTGTGGATACAGAATTCTCAAACTCAACGTCATTAGGAAAGAATTATGGCAGCTTTGCTTGGTGTAAATATTGACCATGTGGCAACACTACGAAATGCACGTGGGACAACTTATCCAGATCCTGTGAATGCCGCAATTATTTGTGAGCAAGCGGGGGCGGAAGGGATTACGCTGCATTTACGTGAAGATCGTCGCCATATTAAAGATGATGATGTACGTCGTATGCGTTCTGTATTAAAAACCCATATGAATCTTGAAATGGCAGTGACCAATGAAATGGTTGAATTTGCCAAAGAGATTCAGCCGCATCATGTATGCTTTGTTCCTGAAAAGCGTGAAGAAGTGACGACTGAGGGTGGTTTAGATGTTGTTGGGCATTTTGAAGATGTAAAAAACGCGACTCAAGCACTCGCAGCGATTGGTTGCGAAGTTTCATTATTTATTGATGCTGACTTTGCTCAAATTGATGCAGCAATTGCCTGTGGCGCACCTACGATTGAGTTGCATACAGGTGCATATGCAGATGCTGAAACACCTGAAGCGCAGAAGGCAGAGCTGGAACGTATTATTCAAGGTGCTGAATATGCCGCATCTAAAGGTTTGATTGTGAATGCTGGCCATGGCTTAAATCTTGACAATGTCACTCCGATTGCGCGCATTGCGCAAATTCATGAACTAAATATTGGTCACTCGATTATTGCTGATGCTGTATTTATTGGATTGGCACAGTCTGTAAAACAAATGAAAGCTGCGATTAAAGCCGCACGTTAATTTTTTAAGTAAAGTATATGTCAAATATTGATTATGATGCCCTAATGAAGCCAGTCATTGGCTTCTTGGGGTGTGAAACACCAAAAGCATGGCTAGATGAAGCTTTAAATAATTTGGATATCCTAATGCAGGATCATGCCAATTGTGAAAAGAAAGCTGCAAGTACAGCAATGAATTTGATGTTTCGTTATAGTTTTTTCTCTGATTTACAAATCAAACTAGCACAGCTAGTTCGTGAAGAAATGCTGCACTATGAGCAAGTGCTGGAACTGATGGCAAAACGTGGTCAGGAATGGACTGCAATCAGTGCTGGTCGGTATGCAGGTGGTCTACGCAAAGAAGTACGGACTTATGAGCCAGAAGCGTTAATTGATATCTTGGTGATTGGTGCATTCGTTGAGGCACGGTCATGCGAGCGTTTCTATGCGCTTGCACCACATGTGGATGAAGAGTTGGGGCGTTACTACCGCTATTTGCTAAAGTCTGAATCACGCCATTATGAGGACTATTTAGCATTAGCTATGGACGTAGCGACGACCAATAAGCTAAAGAACCCGAAAGAAGATATTCAGATGCGTATTGAGCATATTCGTGAAGTTGAAAAAAATCTGATTAGCAGCCCAGATGAATTATTTCGCTTTCATAGTGGTGTGCCCGTTAAAGCAGCCTGATAAAAGAGTCCTCCAGAATGGGGGATTTTTTATGCATATAAATCAAGTGATAATAAGAATTATTTACAATTGTCTTGAGTGACTCTAAAATGAAACGATCTTTATGAATCAAACAATTTAAGCTCAGTTATTCAATATGAAATTACAATTCACTTTACTCTGTTTGGCCTTGTGTGCGGTTGGTCAGTCTCAAGCGTATTATCCTTATGTTGCGCCTCTAAACTATCAAACTTTTAATAATCACAGTGCCATTCTTTCTGGTTTTTATGACAATCCGTTTGTCTCTGAAATAGCCATTAAAAACTTTAATTTCCATGTGCATACACCGTCAGGTGATAAGCTACATTTAACGGAAACGGATTGGGCAAAAACGCAAACAGTCAGCAGCTATAGTTTAGAAAGTAAGCAAGATGGCACGTATCGTATTCGTGGTGAAAAGCAGGGAAGTACAGCGCGTTTTGCTTATGATCAAAAGCATTGGAAAGCGTTAATCAATGGTGTGCGTGATCCTCAAAAAACAGCGAATGCAAATGTCATTTATACAGCTGAGTTGACTCAAAAGTCGCAAATCAAAAGTATTCAAACTCAAGAAATCATTGAAACTTTTGTATCGCGCCGTGTAACGTCTACACAAGTGGTGAATCATTTGCATGATGGCTTTGATGTGCAATTTAAAACTCATCCGAATGCCATTATGCAAAATGAGCCAGTACAACTGAAAGTGCTAGATCAGAAAAAGGCGGTTGCGGGTTTGCAGGTTGAAATTTTGCAGCAAACGACGGATTACAGCCGTGAAGGAAAGGTTTATAAAACGCTTAAAACTGATCAAGATGGAAACTTAAATTTTAATCTAGCAGATCGTGGTCAGTATTTACTGAAAATTGACTATCAGCAGCCTTTTGAAATGAAGGGAGACGCATTAAAACGATATAAATATACTTTGAGTTTTAATGTGATCTAAATCGAAGGGTAGTTAAATGAGAAAAAGCTCTGCGATTTGCGGAGCTTTTTTATGAAAATGATTTAGCTATCTTTAGGTTCAAGATAAAACATCGATAAACCTATCAATAAAATTAAACTGGTTTGAGTGAAAAAGTGTTTATTAAAACCACCATAATATTGCTGCGAATAGCCTGCGATCAGTAAATACCCCGTTAAATAAAGCAATCGATAATATCGGCTCTCAAAACAATAACAGACACTTGCAAAACATAAAATCAGACAACCAATCACCATATAGTGGATATCCCAAATGATGGTGTTGATTACAAATAAAAGTGCTGAAAGTGCGCCGATAGATAAATTACGAAAGCTTTCAAACCCTTGAAAAATGTGCATCAAAGCGAATATGAAGAGTGGCAATAGAGCAAGTGCATATTTTATTTTCATACTGTTGTGCGTCATGAGCATATAATTCTGCTGTTTCTCAACAATGGGGCTAGTACTGATGCTTAGCCTAAGCCATTGCAGGGTTAAGTGTTCAGGGATGTTGGCTTTAACTAAAAATTTGAGTGTGGCTTGCGGTGGAATAATATAATTTTCTTGGAAATCATGGCCATAAAACATCCAAGACTTATTGGTTTCCAATGTGTGATATTTCGTATTTTTTTGAGTTGAGATGTTAGAGAGTTGTCCACTTGCATTTAACCCAGCTTTCATACATGGTGTTTCTTTTTCGTGAACAATACATAACGGCAGTACCGAAATTTCAAGATCTTTTCGTGTTTGTTGCTGACCTGCAAAATCGATATGAACATACAGTTGATCAGATTGGTTTTGCAGTGTAATCGGTGTGCTTGACCAATATTGTCCTTCTGTCATCTCGTTCAATACAGATTCAGATATTTCGGGAATAGTATTGTGATTTTGAATCTGCTGAGGTGGAATCAACCATTGTAGGCTGCTGTCAAGAAGGGTGTTGGTTTCACTATTATATAAATTGGGTGGCGTTTTGAAATGTTGCTCAATTTCACTTTCGGGTGTGCAGCTCACCAAATAAATTGCAAATGGGCTGATAAAAATTAAAAGAAAAATGAATGCAGTGAGATAGTGTTTTAAGGCAGTTTTATTTGATTCAGCATCAACTTGAATGAACATTTTTTTATTTTAATGACAATGACTTATAGATTATATGTAAATCATAGGCATTAAAAAAGCCCATTTAAATAAATGGGCTTTAGAATTTGGCTCTCCAACCTGGGCTCGAACCAGGGACCTGCGGATTAACAGTCCGTCGCTCTACCGACTGAGCTATTGGAGAATCTGAATGCGATTATAAGCAGATTTTGAAGAGGGTCAAGCTAAAAATACCAATATGAGGAGAAATGCGTGATAGATGTTTTTTATTTGAACAAAAAGAATGATTTTTCAGAAAAAATGAATCTTAGGCTTGCAAAGAAAAAATTCAATTGATAGTCTGAATGCAACAACAGAGCGTTTAAACATATGTTTAAACAGTGTGGATTTAAACCCAACTTGCCAGCACTAAAATGGCTAAACAGGAGAAAGCGAATGAATACGCTGACTATTTCTCAGATTTTTTCAAACTTTTCTTTTTATCAAGAAAACTATCTTTCCATTATTAGTAACCAAGAGCAATATCAAACACCTGTCGAAGGTGCGTACGTTGACGTTTGGCCTTTGGGTAAACGTGACTTGGCATTGGGAGATCTATTGCAACTGTGGTTTAGTGAAAAATGGTTGATCAACGCGCCATGTCATTTACGTTTTGAACATCAAGATGATGGTCGTCGTGTGCCTTTGCAACGCAAGCAAGATTTGTATTTATACCAATTGGCAGGTAATGCGTTATCAGGCTCAAATCGTTCTAAAGTATGGTCTATTTCAGAACAACGGGAACTTCGTGTTGAGTTAGATAGTGCTTTAAAATATTACTGCTTTCAAAAGGGCAGTAATCGCATTGATCTAAGCGAAGGCCAATTAATTCGCGCCTTACATTCAGCAATTTAAGTTTGAACCATCATCTGCTCGCATTGAATTGCGAGCAGAAAAATAAAAATATTAAGGACGTATAATCATGCAAGTTGCAGTTGCATGTGCATAAAGTTTGCCATTGTCATCAATAATTTTCCCTTCAGAAATCCCTAAATTTTTACTGATATTAATGACTGTTCCTATCGCTGTAAGTTCAACATTCTTTGGGATCGGACGACACATTTTAATATTTAAGTCGATGGTGCCATAACCCACACCAGCCTCTAATAACGTGTGAATGGCACAACCTGTCACCGAGTCGAGTACCGTAGCAGCAAAGCCACCATGCACGCCGCCAAGCGGATTTAAGTGTCGTGCATCTGCTTTAGCCTTAAAGCTAATACTGCCCTCAGATACTTCATAAGGCTGCATAGGAATAGTTTCGCTAATACTTGCAGGAGGAATTTTCCCTGCACACATGGCTTGTAGAAGTTGCAGTCCAGTCATTTCTTTTGGGTTCATTGTGCTTTTCCTTTTACTAAGTTTTTAGTTTCTTTTTGGAACTTGATTATTAATAAAACAAAAAACAGCAGATGCGTCAATTAAAGAGAATGAAATGAAGAGTCGATTTGGTAAGACTTATATGTGTAGTACGATGATAGATAGAGCTATTCGTTGCTATAAGAGAGATAGGTTTTATCAAAGTTGTCAAATGACAAGTTGTTTAGCCAATTTTGTGCTGGAAATTCCTTTTATGCTTTTGATTTATTTTGTCAAAGCTTCGAATAGCCCAAAGATATCATTCTATCGATGCTCTTTGGCGATTTAGCCTCAAGTTGTATATACCTTAATGAAGTAGATAGACTGTGTGACGGAGAAGTGTTCAATTGTCTGTGCTGTATTTAGCCATTATCGGCAGAATGTGGTTTATCGGTGTGCCTTTGAGTTGGCATATTATTTTACCCGAAGTAATTGTCTTCGCCGGAATTGACTTGATGGTTTGGTCTTCGGCAGGGAAAGGGTATTCTGAAAAACATGAAAATTAGAAGATATAAATCATGAAAGAAAATAATGTATTAACTCCTGAAATTTACGCCTCTTATCCTTATGATGGAAAGATTTTAGAATATTATCAGGGCGTTTTTGAATCGGTGTATATCATTTTGCATCCCTTTTATAAAGCAGTCACATTGGAACTGGAACGTTATAATGTTGAAACGTGGCCTGAAAAAAATGAGTTTATCAAAGGCTGTTATCCAATTGCATGGCATGAAATTTTAAATTTGTCTGGGCTGGAGAATGTCTCTCAAATTGATGTTGCATTAAGGACGATGATTGGCGGAATTAAACAACAATATGAAAATAAAATGTGGGAAAAGCAGGTTCTTGATTTATACAAGCAGAGTGAAATTATTAATCCATGTGATGATGGGCTTATTTCGCCATTTTTAGAAAATCCGCTTTTATATGCATTGAAAGAAATCGGCTATGACTTTTTGCTGACGGTTGATGAGCATGGGATAAATCAACCGAAAAAATGCAGATTGATTATTTGATCGCAAATGATCTGCTTGATGTATGTAATTACACTGAAGATTATCAGCTTCTATTTGCCACACATTGGGACAGTCACTGTACTTTTTTATGTTCTTCAAAAAAAATCATTGATCAGATTCTAGAAATTCACCCCTTTGAAGGATTCTTCTGTACTCCTAAAACTGAAGTCTATTGGGGACTGCATGAGATTTAAACGATGAGGCTTTTAAATCATCACAATATTAAGCCGTGAAATGTAAACCATAAAAAACCCGCGAATATCGCGGGTTTTTTTGATTTGATCTTTAGATCAAATTATTTTTCAGCAGCAATTGAAGCAATCGCAGCGTCTACGCCTTCGATTGAGTCAGCAGCTTTCTTGATACGTGCAAGTGCATCTACAAGCACTTCGTCTGCAGTTGCATAAGAAATACGCATGTAACCACCTAGACCGAACGCATCACCAGGAACTACGGCAACACCAGTTTCTTCCAATAACCATGCAGAGAATTCTGTGCAAGATTTTAAACCTTTTGCACGAATCAGTGGACGGATGTTTGCGTATGCATAGAATGCACCGTCAGCAGGAAGGCAAGTAATACCGTTGATGTCATTCAAGCCTTTCACAACTAGGTCGTGACGGCGTTTGAATGCTTCAATCATTGGCTCAAGAACGTCTTGAGGGCCATTCAATGCAGCTTCAGCAGCAACTTGTGAAATAGAAGTTGGGTTTGAAGTTGATTGAGATTGGATTTTTTTCATCGCACCAATAAGTTTAGCAGGGCCCGCTGCGTAGCCAATACGCCAGCCAGTCATTGCATAAGCTTTAGATACACCGTTAAGAACGATTACGCGATCGTAAAGGTCTGGTGCAACTGTTGCGATGTTGTAGAATTCGTCGTCCCAACGGATTGGTTCGTACATATCATCAGAAGCAACTAAAACTTCTGGGTATTTACGTAGAACGTCAGCTAAAGCAAGTAATTCTTCTTTAGTGTAGATCATACCTGTTGGGTTAGAAGGGCTGTTTAGAACCACTAAACGAGTTTTGTCAGTGATTGCAGCTTCTAATTGAGCAGGCGTAATTTTGAAACGTTGGTCTTCACCACATTTCACGATTACAGGAGTACCTTCAGCAATGATCACCATGTCTGGGTAGCTTACCCAGTAAGGAGCAGGGATAATTACTTCGTCACCTTTGTTTAACAAAGCAAGTGCCAAGTTAAAGAAAGATTGTTTACCACCACAAGAAACCAAGATTTGGTTTGCAGCGTAATCAAGGTTATTGTCGCGTTTTAATTTAGCAATAATTGCTTTTTTAAGACCTGGAGTACCGTCAACAGCTGTATATTTAGTGAAGCCATTGTTGATAGCAGCAATTGCAGCATCTTTGATGTGTTGTGGGGTATCGAAATCCGGTTCACCTGCGCCTAAACCAATTACGTTTTTACCAGCAGCTTTTAATTCAGCAGCTTTGTTAGTAACAGCAAGTGTAGGGGACGGTTTGATGCTATTTACACGATCAGACAGACGTACGTCCACGGCAGTATTCCTTCTTATAGGGATTAAAAAATAAAAAGCACACTATCTTAGCTTAAATGCACAGTAATGGGGAGTGGCAAAATCAACAATGTGCAAAAAAGTGTGATATTCCATCCTAACCCTATAATTGAGAAAATTTACATTGAGTTACTTAAATTTTTAATCAAATTTTATGGCAAATTCTTAAAGTCACGGACAAAAATAAGGCCTAAAAAAGGCCACAACATGTGTGACCATTTTTAGGGTGTGTTGACATTTACAGCCGATAAATTGAGCTAAAGAGGCAACCATATAAATATACAAGCTAAAGCAACAGCGCTTTGATAGTTACGTTTTAGCTTATCGTATCTTGTGGCAATTCCTCT
>NZ_VPAM01000036.1:0-37751 GCF_013419215.1 Acinetobacter sp. YH12096
GAGGAATTGCCACAAGATACGATAAGCTAAAACGTAACTATCAAAGCGCTGTTGCTTTAGCTTGTATATTTATATGGTTGCCTCTTTAGCTCAATTTATCGGCTGTAAATGTCAACACACCCTAATTCACATCACGCTATACAATTTAGCGTATTAGCGTAGAACATCACGAATCGATTCATCTTTATCAAATACAGATTTTGCAAAAGGGCAGAGCGGAATAATTTTCACGTTCTTTTCCCGAGCAAAATTCACTGCTGCATCGAGGAGATGTCGTCCAACACCTTGTCCTCGCAAGCTGTCACTGACATCGGTATGATCAATAATAAATTTATCATCGCCTGCCCATGAGTAAGTCATCTCTGCCAAACGGTCCCCATCTTGCTCAACAAAAAAAGCTCCTTTTTTTTGATCATCATCTTGTTGTACAAACATCTTAAATTTCCTCCATTTTTTTATAAATTGGCATGTAATGCAGGTCAACTCTGTTGTTTTTGTATTAATTTAAACCGCATGCACAGGGCTTAAATCTGTTCCTGCTCGTGTATAGAGCATAGTAAAATAAGCCACTTTATTTATTTGAAGACACTCATGTCTGCCTCTCCCTCCGAAACGGCTTCTTCTGGCTCTTGGACGGCTGTGATTGCTTTGGCTTTCGCAGCATTTATTTTTAATACCACTGAATTTGTACCTGTCGCTTTACTCAGCGATATTGGCAAAACCTTTAGCTTGGCAGCGACCGATGTCGGCATCATGATTACGCTCTATGCATGGGTGGTTGCTCCGATTTCTTTGCCGATCATGTTATTGACCAAAAATATTGAACGTCGTTCACTCCTGATTTGCTTATTTATGGTGTTTATTGTCAGCCATATTCTGTCGTATTTCGCATGGAGCTTTAATACTTTATTGCTCAGTCGAATTGGCATTGCTTTCTCGCATGCACTTTTTTGGTCAATTACTGCGTCGCTGGCAGTTCGTGTTGCACCGAAAGGCAAAGAATTTCAAGCCTTGGGACTTTTAGCCACAGGCACAGCTTTGGCAATGGTTCTCGGTATTCCGTTTGGGCGTATGGTCGGAGAAGCCTATGGTTGGCGAAATACCTTTGCTCTGATTGGCATTGGCGCCAGTATCGTTTGCCTGATTTTAGCCAAAACGCTGCCGATACTGCCGAGTTTGAACTCTGGCTCGCTGAGCAGCCTAAAACAGTTTATTCGCCGTCCAAGCTTAATGATGGTCTTTGCATTAACCATTATCGTAATTAGCGCGCAATTTACCGCATATAGCTATATCGAACCGTTCTCGCTCAACATTGCTGCATTCAGCTCCATGCAAACCACCACGTTGTTATTAATCTTTGGTGCAGCAGGCTTTCTAGGTTCTTATCTCTTTGGAAAATTTGGTGGGAAATATCCCAAAGTTGCGATTCCTTTAAGTACAGCCACACTGGCTTTATCCATGCTGCTGTTGCTTCCTGTTTCTTTCAGTTTTGCAGGTGTAAGTGCAGTGTGCTTATTGTGGGGCATGAGTATCATTGGATTTAGTCTCGCATTACAGTCAAAGACACTACATCTCGCATCCGACGCCACCGATGTCGCCATGGCTATTTATTCGGGACTTTATAATGTCGGGATTGGCGGTGGTGCACTCTTGGGCGGTATCGTCAGCGTTCATTTCGGTTTGAGTTATATTGGTGTGATCGGAGGAATCATCGCCGTGATCGGCACACTTTTAGCCTTAGCGTTAGTACACCGTGGTGATTTTAACCCTCCTGTGGCACATTAAATGAATTCGCAAATTGCCGATTGCACTTTGTACTAAAAACTGTCATGCTTTGCCGCATATTTGGACAGTGTCCAAAACAAAATTTGAACAAGGGGAGTAGCCTCCTCCAAACGTAAACCTTGTTTTACGTGTCAGAATATCGTCATTACACTTTGCAAAAAGTCGGTATCTGAGCATCGCTGCTGCAAATCATTACAGTACGATGTAGGCAAGACCTTGATCATGTTGTCTCAGGCGTTTTATTTCGTCTGGCAACTGGTCGAGGTTTTTTTATGGCTGGTTGTTAGATGTGGAGAATACACATGGAAACGATTGGCTCATTATGGCTATATCTGGCATTTTTCGGTTTAGTCACCATCATGCTACTCATCGACTTTTTAGGCTTTAAAAATAACAAAGGCCAAGAAATCAAAGTCAAAACCGCTGCCTATTGGAGTATTGCATGGGTCTCTGTGGCTACCTTATTCGGTGGTGCACTGTGGCTCTACTTACAGCAAACCGCTGGTGTCGCTGTTGCAAACACCAAAGTCATGGAATATTTCGCTGGTTATCTGCTCGAAAAATCACTCGCAATTGATAACGTTTTTGTCTGGCTCATGATCTTTGCTGCCTTTGCCATTCCACCTGCTTTGCAGCGTAAACTGTTACTCTACGGTGTCCTTGGTGCAATTGTGCTGCGTACCATCTTTATTTTTATTGGGGCATGGTTCGTTCAAGAATTCTCTTGGGTGCTGTACTTCTTCGGTGCGTTCTTGGTGTATACCGGCTTTAAATTCCTTAAGGGTTCAGACGAAGACGACAAAGATATCGAAGATATGGCAATTTTGAAGTGGCTACGTAAACACATGCGTATTACCCCTCAAATGCATGAAGATAAATTCTTCGTTCGTCAAAATGGTGTCTTGTGGGCAACGCCGCTCTTTTTAGTGTTGATCTTGGTTGAAGCATCGGACGTGATTTTTGCGGTGGACTCAATCCCAGCAATCTTTGCGGTTACCTCTGACCCGTTTATTGTACTGACTGCAAACTTGATGGCGATTTTGGGTCTACGTGCCATGTTCTTCCTCTTGTCTGGTGCTGCATCGAAAATGCATTACTTGCCGTATGGTCTGGGCATTATCCTGGTGTTTATTGGCGCTAAGATGCTGTTGCTCGATGTGTTCCACATGCCAATTTGGATTTCACTCGGCTTTATTGTGGTGACCTTAACCATCACTGCGTGGTTATCGATCCGACACAGCAAGAAGTACCATGAAACCACGCTTTAAAACACTTAGATGATTAAAAGCCTTCTTTCGAGAAGGCTTTTTTATTCTGCAACGAAAACTTGGACTAAGCTTCAGGCGTCATCAAGAGTTTGAGTTTCGGCCAGCGCTGTAAAAATTGTTTTTGCTGCACACGCTGCAAAAAAGTCGCCTGACTGACTAAGCGTGGGTTCCAGCGGACATTTAACTCAAATAAATCATCTAAGCCCAAAGGAGCAATCAGCTGTATTTGCTGTTGATCATCCAATTTAACAGCGATGGCAGTAGCAGTTTCTGGCCACAACGATAGGGCATGCTCAATCGACTTGAGCGCCTGTATCGGCTCACCATTTTCCAAGCGATACCACTGGTGTACTGTCGCTTGGTTGGTGACATCCCAATGAATGTGAGGAAAATCCAACTGCATCTGCTGTTGAATTCTTTGACCCTGTGTTCCATCATCATGTTCCGCATAATAAATCACATCCACTTCTGTGCCTTCCAGTGCATAGTTTTGTTGATGTCGCTGTGACCAAATCAAATTACGAACTACGCCTGCAGCCAAATAAGCCTGTGTATCTATGGCATACAGGGCATGTAAAATCTGCATGATGCCTTGATGCTGAAGCAGGTTATGCTTTAATTGGTCTGAATAGCTCATGTTCACTAAAGGGTTCATTATCGTTTTTTAAAGGGCGCTCTTGAGATCAATATAGCAAGCGTTGCGACTCATGGTCTTTATTCATTCATCGATGCAATGTATACAGCTCAATGCTTTTGTATTATTCAAATCAAATACAATGAACAAAAAAACAGAATCACTCATAAACATCTGTTCTATTTTTTAGAACACATTTTCACAATTACTCTAACGGTATTTTGAACCAAATTGGGCTACAATCAACCGAAAAAATTCTAAACTGCAGGTATGTCATGTCTTCTGTTATCGCATCTACAGCGATCCGTGGTCGCTTTCTAGATATTCAGAATACAGTTGCCCAAGCACGTGAAATTCACGACCAAGTGCGCTATTTCGAAGATGGTTTGCTGATTACGCAAGCCGGAAAAATTCAATGGTTCGGTCCATGGTCTGAGGGACAACACCATCTCCCAGATCAGGTTGACGTACAGCATTATCCAGATCAATTGATTGTTCCGGGTTTCATCGACACCCACATCCATTATCCACAAACGGAAATGATGGGGGCTTATGGTGAACAACTGCTGGAATGGCTTGATACTTATACCTTCCCAACCGAAATCCAATTTGAAGATCCGGCTTATGCAGAGCAAATTGCACAGTTCTTCGTAAACGAGTTACTCAAAAACGGAACCACAACAGCCTTGGTTTTTTGTACCGTTCATCCACAATCGGTCGATGCTTTATTTAAGGCTGCAGAACAGCATCAGATGCGCTTAATTGCCGGTAAAGTGATGATGGATCGACATGCACCTGAAGCATTATGTGACACTGCAGAGAGTGGCTATAACGACTCCAAAGCACTCATCGAAAAGTGGCATGGCAAGGGCCGTAACCTTTATGCCATCACGCCTCGCTTTGCCCCAACCTCAACGCCTGAACAATTGGCACGGGCAGGGGAGCTAAAAGCCGAGTATCCTGATGTTTATGTACATACGCATTTGAGTGAAAATAAAAATGAAATTGCGTGGGTCAAATCATTATTCCCTGAGCAAAACGGCTATTTAGACGTTTATCATCATTATGGTCTGACCGGATCACGTTCCGTGTTTGCACACTGTGTGCATTTGGAAGATGCTGAATGGGACTGTATGCATCAGACCAACTCTGCCATTGCGTTTTGTCCAACCTCGAATTTGTTCTTAGGCAGTGGTTTATTTCCATTAAAGAAAACATGGGAAAAACAGGTGAAAGTCGGCTTAGGCACAGACATTGGTGCAGGCACCTCATTTAACCAACTACAAACCATCAATGAAGCCTACAAAGTTCAACAACTTCAAGGCGATAAACTGTCCGCATTTGAAGCGCTGTACCATGCCACGTTAGGGGGAGCAAAAGCCTTAGACCTACAGGACAAACTTGGAAACTTTGATTTAGGCAAAGAAGCAGATTTTGTGGTGCTCGATTTAAATGCCACGGCTTTACAAGCCTTACGTCAACAACGTGCCAAAAATCTGGAAGATGCTTTATTTGCCCTCATGCTGATGGGTGATGATCGTAATATCCATGCCACCTATGTGTTTGGACAATGTGCGTATGTCAAAGCATAAAACGGCTCGACCGAGACGAAAAACAGCGTTGAAAATTGGACTGATTGCCGTCGCTTGTTTGTGCTTACTCAAGCGTGACAGCACTTCCAAGAAAAACTGATTACATTTTCAACGGCAAAAAAGATGCATCTGCGAGCCAGATGTATTAAAATTGGTTCATCTTTAGAGGTGTTGCAAGTCAACACCTTTTTTATTTTTTTGATTTGCTTTTTTAGGTATCTACCCATGTCTGTTCAAATGAGCGTACTGATTTCCACTGAAGAAATTCAAGCTAAAGTGAAAGAGCTTGGCGTAAAAATTGATGCACACTATGCTAACAGCGACAAAGAGTTGGTGTTAATCGGTCTTTTACGCGGTTCTGTTATTTTTATGGCTGACCTTTGCCGCGCAATTTCAAAACCGCATGAACTCGACTTCATGACCGTTTCAAGTTATGGCGGTGGGACCGTATCTACTCGTGATGTAAAAATCTTAAAAGACTTAGACGGCGACATTAAAGATAAAGATGTCTTGGTGGTTGAAGATATTATCGATTCAGGAAATACCTTAAGCAAAGTTTTAGAAATTTTACAGACGCGCAATCCAAATTCAATCGAGCTTTGTACTTTGGTTAGCAAGCCTTCACGTCGTGAGATTGAACTCGAAGTGAAATTTTTAGGTTTTGAAGTCGAAGATAAATTTATCGTAGGTTATGGTCTGGACTATGATCAAAAATATCGTCACATTCCATTTATTGGCGAAATTGGTCTCTAAGCAAGATCAGATACTTAAGAGTGGCCGAAGGCCACTTTTTTTTTACTTTTCTTGCTATTTCAGAACAAAAAAACAACAGTTTTTTGCATGTTTAGGCTGTAGCTCAGCTTAGTTTTGATTAAAGATAAAGATTGAACATGTCGTAAAAAACAAATACATGATAACAAAAGGAGAGTTACTATGTGGTCACTCATTGTTGCGATTGTTGTTGGTTTTATTGCTGGTTTAATTGCACGTGCGATCCATCCTGGAGATGACAAAGCGGGTTTCATTATGACCACCCTTCTCGGGATAGCAGGTTCCTTACTTGCGACCTATGGCGGACGTTTATTAGGTCTATATGGAGAAAATTCTGCCGCTGGATTTATCGCTTCCGTCATTGGTGCGATTATCGTGTTGTTTATCTATAACCTTGTAACGAAAAAAACCCGTGTCTAGTTTTTTTTATAACGCCATTAAAATACCCGCCTATAGACGGGTATTTTTTTAATTGTACTTTATTCATCGTACAGCTTGAAATTATTTAATCTCTTTTAAAATTGATTCTAATTCAGCAGTCGGGTATGCACCTGTTAAAATCGAACCATTAGCAAACACAATTCCCGGTGTACCATTTAATTTTAAGCTTTTTGCTAATTTTAAATTTCGCTCAATCGGGTTTGCACAGCTTTTCGCTGACTTCGGTTGAATTCCCTTATTGATTAAATTATTCCAGGCCATAGCAGGGTTTGACTCACAAAAAATCTGCTTCGATGGCGCCAACGACTGTGGTTTTATCGCTGTGACAAAAGTATAAATGGTCACATCATTGAGTTTTGCCAGTTCTACTTCAAGCTTCTTACAATATGGGCAATTTGGGTCAGAAAAGATCGCGATTTGGCGCTTCCCATTCCCCCTGACTGTTTTAATCGCATCTTGTAATGGAAGTTTATTCCACTCAGTTTTTTGCTGACTGAGGATCAATTGTTTGGTCAGATTTTTTTGATCTTTTAAACGAATCATAGAACCTGCGATCACATAATCCGCATTTTCACTCAAATACAAAACTTGATCTTCAACAAAGCCACTATATATGCCCGGCATTTCGGTACTTTGAATATTCTCAATTTTTAAACTGGGGTGCTTTTCTGCCAAGAGCTTTTGAACCTGTGCCGCATCTGCTAAAGCAAAAGTCGAAAGGGTGGTACTCAACGCCAACGCACATACTTTTTTCAACATAGACAGAACTTCAACATTTAATTGATTGAGCATTCTAAGCCCTAACGTGTGAAAGTTTTGGGCTTTTTTCAGTTCATTACGCAATAGCTACATGCCGTTTCACGTGGAACATATTAAGCTGCATCAGGTGAATTAATTTCAACAGACACATGTACAATTTCTTCATGAATCGACAGCGCTTGACGCACTTCATCTGCGCTCAATGCCTGACTGGTTTCTAAGGCCACAATACATGAAAACTGACCTTTACCCACTTTCCATACATGTAAATCAGTTACATCGACGTCGACAGGTAATTGCATTAAAATCTCTCGAATCTCATCAACGACAGGGTGATCCATTTCCGCATCCAGTAATGTTTGTCCAGTTTCTTTCATCAGCCCAATGGCCCACTTACCAACAAGTACCGCACCAACAATCCCCAATAGCGCATCTAAAAATCCCCAGCCCATCCATTTTCCAGCAAATAAAGCCACAATCGCCAACACAGAAGTCACCGCATCAGCAACCACATGCATGAAGGCTGCTTTCTGATTGAGGTCGTGATGATGATCATGCTGCTCCTCATGGCTATGATGGTGATGGTGATGGTGATGGTGATGGTGATGGTGATGGTCATCATGCAATAACCAAGCACAGATCAAGTTCACCACCAGACCTAAAATCGCAATAGGGATTGCTTCGTTATAATGAATTTGGACCGGGTTGAATAAGCGTTCCACCGAATGAAAAGCCATAAATGCAGCAACGACCATCAATAATATCGCGCTGCTATAGCCCGCTAAAATTTCAATTTTCCAAGTTCCAAAGCTAAAACGAGCGTCTTGAGCATAGTGGCGTGCCGCACGATAGGCAAAATAGGCCAAGCCTAATGCCAACATATGTGAACTCATATGCCAGCCATCTGCCAATAATGCCATCGAATTAAAAATCCAACCGCCAATGACTTCTAACAACATCATGACTGCCGTTAAAATAGTGGCAATTAAGATCCGTTTTTGTGCGAGTGGATTACCTTCATCAAATTGATGATGATGAATTCGGATGGATGGGGAAGTTTTCATTAGGTTCTATGCTTAAATATACTCCCCCATAGTATATTTATTTTCGGGAGAAAGTGTTGAGTCATTTACATCAGGACAAAAAGATTTTAAATCGGGTTAAACGTCTACAAGGTCAGGTCAATGCGGTTGAACTGGCTTTACAGCAACCCGAAGCAGGGTGTATTGAGGTATTACAACAGGTTGCGGCCATCAAAGGTGCTGTAAATGGATTAATGAATGAATTAATCGAAGCACATTTACGCCATCATGTATTGCCTCAAGATGTTGAAATCAATGAAGCAGAACTGGAAGAATTTGTAAAACTGCTTAAACGCTATGGATAACGTTACAACTGTGATTTGACCATAGAAAACAATCGGCATTAAACTGAGCCCATATTTCCTTCTTTCTCATGCAGCACAATATTGACCCTATTGACTGTACCTCTGCGACTTTAAAATGACCACATCTCCCTCTTGGCGACCATTTATCATGGTGAGCCTTGCACTCTGTATGGGCACTATTGGTACAGCGCTAGCTAGTCCTCTGTATCCCATTTATCAACAACTTTGGGGACTGCTGCCGAGTCATATCACCTATATCTTTGTTGCCTACATGTTTGGTTGCCTAGCGACCTTGCTGTTTTTAGGTCGTACCAGTAATAGTTTTGGTTTTTTAAGAACCCTGCAAATCGGTATGGCGTGCATCATCTTGGGTTTAAGCTTGTCGGTGTTTGCCAGTAATGCGCTGTGGTTATCTATCGGGCGCTTTATTATCGGCATTGCCTCGGGTTTAATTAGTACCTCAGCTATGCTTGGCATGGTCTATACCATTCCTGAACAGCATAAAAATAATGCTCCGCAGCTGAGTTCAATCATAACTGTGATTGGTTTTGGTCTTGGCCCATTTATTGGTGGGGTGATCGCTCAGTTCTCTGAACAGCCTTTAATTACCCCTTATATCCCTGTGATCTTTGGGGGTTTGGCGTGTTTAATAGGGTTATTTTTTATTCGCACACCGAATTTTGAGCCACAGCCTTTTTCAGTGGCACCACATTTGGAATTGCCTGAAAAACGTGATCATTCACGATTTTATATCGCCGGACTGACCGCCTTTTGTGCCTTTGGCTCCTTCAGCTTATTTGCATCACTCGCACCCTCTTTCGTCAAAGATGCAATCCCATGGCATGGCCCTTTGGTCAGTGGTAGTGCCATTGCAAGTATCTTGCTGGTTTCCGCTGTCGTGCAATTTATGGCGAAATCGATTCCTTCTGCAAAATGTGTCAATGCCGGCTTAATAGTGTTAATACTGAGCTATGCGCTCCTTGCGCTATGTATGACCCAACACTGGAGTGCATTGTTTTTTATTAGCGATATTTTAGTCGGTGTAGGGCATGGTCTAGGGCTTTTAGGCGCATTTGGCTTAGTTCATCAAATGACCAACAATCAAAACCGTGCTGCGGTGATCTCGACCTATTTGTTTATCGGATATTTAGGAACCATTATTCCAATTATTGCGGCTGGTTATTTATCTGATCATTTTGGCTTGATGGTCGGTGTTTTAGGTTTTTGTATTGGCGTAGGTTTATTGTGTATCGGCTTATTGCTTTGGCACCGTAGTCTGAACACCAATTAACCACGGATCGTATTCAAGAAGCATCTTGTATTAGGTGCTTCTTAAACCCAAAAACAATTAAGAAACCCTATAAAAATCAATAATTTTAAATTAAACCTTTGTGTGGTGTGATTCATTTGAGAATCTAAGGGATGAAAATGAAAGATGTGCTGAGATCGATCTTTAACATCATTTTTGGTTCAAATCCACGCTAAAGCCATGCAAAAAAGCACGATGTTTTCGAATATCGTGCTTTGGATGGATCTATCCATAGGTGAAATGAGGAGCTCAATCGTTTTATTACTTGCCAATACAGAATGATCCAAAAATCTTCCCTAGCAAATCATCCGCACTGAAATCGCCGGTAATTTCACCTAAGGCATTTTGCGCCAAACGTAGAGATTCAGCCACCAACTCACCCGCATGATAAACCACCAACTGCTCACGTGCTTCTGCAAGATAGCGCTGAGTGCGCTTCATTGCGTCTAAATGGCGTGTTCGAGCAATAAAGGTATCTTCCTCTGGTTGAAAGCCTGCATGCGCTGTAATCGCATCAATAAGCGCTTGAACGCCAGTTTCTTGTTTAGCCGAAACGCGAATATGTCGAAAACCGTTTAAATCGGTCATTTCTGCGGTAGATCCCGTCAAATCGCATTTATTACCAATCAACATCAAACGCTTCGGTTCGATATGATCGGCAAAGTACGCTTGAGCCAATAGCAGTGGATCTTCGCCTTGACTTAAGTCATAGACCAAAAGTAACAAGTCAGCTTGCTCAATTTCTTTAATTGCGCGACGAATCCCTTCTTTTTCGACGATATCACCGGTTTCACGTAAACCAGCGGTATCGGTCAAGGTAATCGGCAAACCATTGAGGCTGATTTTTTCATGTAAAACATCACGTGTCGTACCGGCAATATCCGTCACAATCGCACGTTCCACACCCGCCAAAGCATTGAGTAGAGATGACTTACCTGCATTGGGTTTACCTGCAATCACCACTTGTAAACCTTCACGTAGTAACTGACCTTGACGAGCAGACTGCTGTACAGCATGGACCGAGCTTGCCACTTCATCCAATAAGCCCAAAATCTTACCATCTGCCAAAAAATCGATTTCTTCTTCAGGAAAATCAATCGCTGCTTCCACATGCAAACGCAAATGGATAAGTTTTTCTAGCACCGTATTGACCTTGCTCGAAAAGGCACCTTGTAATGAACGTACCGCAGAACGTGCCGCCGCTTGCGAGGTAGCATCAATCAAGTCGGCAATCGCCTCGGCTTGCACCAAGTCCATTTTGCCATTTTCAAAGGCGCGCATCGAAAATTCGCCCGCTTTCGCAGCAATAGCACCTAATTCTAGCAACCGCGCCAATAATGCATTTTGAATAACGGGTCCGCCATGACCTTGAAGTTCCACCACATCCTCCCCCGTAAAGGAGTGCGGATTTGGAAAGCAAATCACCAAACCTTCATCCATGATTTCATTCGATGCATCATAAAACTTACGGAAACCAGCAAAACGAGCTTGAGGCAGGGATTTCTGCGTTAATGCTTCTGCAATGGCATAAGATTTGGGACCAGACAGGCGAATCACGCCGACACCACCACGACCCGGCGGTGTGGCAATTGCTGCGATGGTGGTTCGGTTTAACATAAAATTCACCTAAAAATTTTCAAACGACAGATAAAGAAAAATCCGCTTAAGATTACCATCTTAAGCGGATTTATTCAGCCCATCAGCAATGCTTAGTTTGCTGAGTCAGCCGCTTCTCGTTTTAAACGGTCTTTTTCAACTGATTTGTTAATCAAACCTTGTTGAAGAATAGTAATACTGTTGTTACAGATCCAGTAAAGCACAAGGCCCGCAGGGAAGAACAACATAAATACCGTAAAGATCACTGGCATGATTTTGAAGACTTTCGCCTGCATTGGATCAGCCGGTTGTGGGTTCAAACTTTGCTGAATGAACATGGTTAAGCCCATTAATAGCGGCAAAATAAACCATGGATCCATCGCAGATAAATCTTGAATCCAACCTAACCATGGCGCATGACGTAGTTCAACGGACTCCATCAATACCCAGTACAAAGCAAGGAAGATCGGCATTTGGAGCAATAACGGCAAGCAACCCGACAGTGGATTCACTTGTTCACGTTTGTACAATGCCATCATTTCTTGCGAGAAGCGCATACGGTCTTCACCGAACTCTTCTTTCATACGTTGCATTTCAGGTGCAATCACACGCATTTTCGCCATAGAACGGTAGCTCTTCGACGACAATGGCCACAAGATCAGTTTCACTAGAATCGTCAATAAAATAATTGACCAACCCCAGTTACCCACTAAACCATGGAAGAATTGTAGGCCTAAGAACAACAATTTCGCGATTGGCCATAACCAACCATAGTCTACAGTTTGGTTCAAACCAACAGCCAAATCTTTCAATTCAGACTGAATTTTTGGACCTGAATAGAACGTTGCATCTACTTCTGCCACAGTTCCTGCAGGAACATTGATTGCAGGCGATGTGAACTGAATAATGTTCATATCATCGGTAGATTTACGTGACTCAAATTTCGCAGCGTAGGGTTGACCATTAGCTTGCGTTAATTTGATCTGTCCAGGAATCCATGCACTCACGAAGTAATGCTGAACCATTGCAACCCAACCGCCAGTTGCTTCAACATTCAATTTTTCTTCATTGAAGTTGGCAAATTTAAGTTTGTTGTAATGTTCTTCAGGCGAACCCCATGCACCACCAAGGAATGTACCTAAAGTGAAAATACCTTGATCAGATTTGCCTGGATCTTCAGAGTTGTCGCGTTTAAGCTGACCAAACATCTGACCTTGCCAGTTCTGAGCACTGCGGTTCACGATTTTATGATTCACGACAACAGGGTATTCACCTTCAGTGAAGTTAAAGGTTTTAATAACCTCTACACCATCTGCTGTTTTATAAACCATCGGTACTGACAAAACTTTTGCTGTTTGTCCATCTTTACCCTTCACAGTTTTTGCGTCATTTAACGTATATGAAGATTTTTCAATCTCATACGTCGGACGTCCTTTCGGATTGCTGTCCGGGCCATTGAGACCAATTAAGCCAGACTGAGCAACATAAGTCCGTTTTGCATCGCTTTCAAGCATTACAAACGGTTCGTCGCTGTCTTTATTTTTGTCATGATTGAGTAATTCAATACGAACAATATCGCCACCCTTTGGATTAATCCAAAGATGGTAAAGGTCAGTTTGTACTGAAATTAACTGTTGACTAACAGGTGCAGTGGCATCTGTTGTTTGTTGTGTAGCAGCATTATTTGCTTGCGGCACATCAGTAGCAGCCGTAGCTGTCTGGCCATTTGGTAAATCGGCAGATACTTCATGCGTTACCACCGCAGCATTTTGCTGAGGTTTTTGTTCCGCATGTCCATAATCTTTCTGCCAAGCCAAAATGAGCAAATATGCGACAACAAACATGGCCCCTAGAATTGCAATCCTGGCCCATTGTTGCATAGGTATTACCCCAAGTGGTTAGAGTGATTTTGGTTCAATAAACGTTCACGAAAGGGTACAGCAACGTGAAGCGTTTGAGAATCTATTTGCTGAAATGAAATAAAACGAATTGCTTTTGATGGAACAGGATCATAGCCTGAACCGCCCCAAGGATGACAACGGCAAATACGCTGAACAGCTAGACACACTCCACGTACAGCACCATGTTGATGGACTGCTTCCAAAGAATATTGAGAACATGTTGGAATATAACGACAGCGTGGTCCCAATAAAGGACTAATCGCAATCTGATAGAAACGAATGAGCCAATGCAGTAAACGAACCATTGGTCATCTCTACGCTTGTGGGGAGGTAGCTATTTTTTTATGCTTATTTGCAAGGCGCTGCAATTTTTGCCAAGCAAATTGTAATTGCTGATGCAACTCTGCATTCGGTACCGCCTCTATGCCCATTTTTGGCATAACGACAATATCTAATACATTAGACTGCTGTTGATGCAGGCGAAAACTTTCGCGTGCAAGTCGTTTTACTCGATTTCTTTCATGTGCGCGGCGCACTTTTTTCTTAGCAACAACAATACCCAAACGGCTATTCGGCTGTTCGGAGATTTTTGCTAGAAATAAGAAATGGGGTTGATGCACTTTAAAAAGCGCACCATCGAACACACTTTTATAATCGGCAGCACAGTGTATTCGCACATCTGTGCTAAAGCCGTAAAGTGTTGTCATAACACCCAAGTCTTGACAGTCTTAACTGAAATTAAACAGTTAAGCTGTGACGACCTTTTGCACGACGACGCGCTAATACTTGACGGCCAGCTTTAGTAGCCATGCGAGCACGGAAACCATGAACGCGTTTACGTTTCAACTCAGAAGGTTGGAAAGTACGTTTCATATCGAAACTCCACAAATGATCTTTCAGTAAAGGTTCGCGATTTTAGTGCTCATTGCTTGAGCTGTCAATGAAAAACACGCTTTCTTTCAAAATCTAGGCTGTGATATATCAAGATAATATAAGGATTAGAAATCAGTCAGAAAGTTTTAAATTAAAATATTCACAAACTAAATCATTGTATATATTAATTATTTAAGTTATCTTCAAGTTTACTCACAGATTTATCCACAACCTCAAATTTGTTAATTGGTTTTTATGAATTTAAATTTGAATTTAAACCAACCCTCGAGTTATCCCCAGAATGGGTCGATCTTATAAATAAATTCAAATTTTAAAATTTAAATTTATTACTATTAGTGTTGATATTTTCTGTGGAAAACGCATTTTTAGATTTAAAAAACAAATAATTATATTGTGGATAACGATGTTTTTATAATTTTGATAGTTTGTGGATAACTTTGTGCTACAATTTATCCACAGCTTGCGGATAAACTTATCCACACGTGATTTAAATTTAAATTTAAACTCAATTTGCGTTTTTTTGATCGATTTCGACTGATTTGTTCATGACAGATGTGGATAAGATGGTTAGAATGGCTGCCCGCTTAGGCGGGGTTGAATTATTTTTTTACGTACAATGGACTGAAATAGGGGTTTCACATGCTTTGGACAGACTGCTTAACTCGCTTGCGACAAGAGCTTTCAGGAAATGTCTATACAATGTGGATACGCCCACTGGTGGCAGAAGATGCAGGTGATAGTCTAAAACTCTATGCACCGAATCCGTATTGGACACGCTATATTCAAGAGCACCATTTAGAACTGATTTCAATTTTAGCGGAACAGTTGTCTGAAGGTCGGGTACGTAAAGTCGAGATTTTGGTCGATTCACGGCCTGGTGCAATTTTATCTGCAGCTGAGCAACCTGCAACAACCACCGCAGCATTAGAGTCAACGCCACAAGTGTCGGCACCAACACGTCCTAAAAAAGAAAAAGAAGAGACGTCTTCAAAAAATAACCGTAAGCGTCAGCTTAACCCATTATTTACCTTTTCCTTGTTTGTTGAAGGTCGTTCCAATCAGATGGCGGCAGAAACCTGTCGTAAAGTCTTGACGCAGCCCGGTGCTTCGCAACATAACCCGTTATTTTTATATGGACCGACTGGTTTAGGTAAAACCCATTTAATGCAAGCCGTAGGTAATGCATTATTGCAAGCGAAGCCGAATGCACGTGTGATGTACATGACGGCTGAAAGTTTTGTACAAGACTTTGTGAGCTCGTTACAGCAAGGTAAGGTCGAAGAATTTAAGAAAAACTGTCGTTCGTTAGATTTGTTATTGGTGGATGATATTCATTTGTTGGCGGGTAAAGAGGCCAGCTTGGTTGAGTTTTTCTATACCTTCAACGCGTTATTAGATGAATCTAAGCAAATCATTTTAACCTCAGATCGTTATCCAAAAGAACTGACTGAACTTGATCCACGTTTGGTTTCACGTTTTTCGTGGGGCTTATCGGTGGGTGTTGAACCGCCTGATATTGAAACCCGTATTGAAATTTTACTGAAAAAAGCGGAAAGCAATGGGGTGGAACTTCCACGGAATTGTGCGTTGTTTATTGCTCAACAAGTGGTTGCCAATGTCCGTGAACTAGAAGGTGCGCTGAATAAAGTCGTAGCCATTTCTCGTTTTAAAGGCACCCCAATCGATCTAGATGTGGTGCGTGAATCGTTAAAAGATGTGTTGGCAATTCGTGCGCGCACCATCAGCACGGAAAATATTCAGCGTGTGGTGAGTGAATATTTCCGTATTCCACTGAAAGAATTGATTGGTCCAAAACGTACACGCATTTATGCACGTCCACGTCAGTTGGCTATGGGGCTAGCACGTGAGCTGACAGGGGATAGTTTTCCTGAAATTGGTATGGCTTTTGGTAATCGTGACCACAGTACTGTGATGCATGCCTGTGAAAAAGTACAAAGCCTGCGTGAAGAAGATCCAATCTTCAATGAGGACTATAAAAACTTGCAACGTCTGCTGCAAAGTTAAGTCTTTTCGTTCAAATTCTGTTCTTGCAATGCGGTATATTCTGCCGCATAGTACACTGCTAAAAAATTAATTTATTTTGTCTGTCTTCAGTTTTTAGAGGAATGTATCGTGCGTTTAAAAATCGCGAAAGAAAGCTTACTGAATGTTCTATCACATGTCGTAGGAGCGGTTGAACGTCGCCATACCTTAAATATTTTATCCAATGTAAAAGTACAGGTAACAGAGCAAGCTTTGACCATTACGGGGTCGGATCTTGAAGTGGAACTGGTTGCAAGCACATCACTTACTGAAGGTGCATGTTTACAAGCAGGTGTGACGACTGTTCCTGCACGTAAATTGAT
The DNA here is from genome assembly GCF_013419215.1 of Acinetobacter sp. YH12096. NCBI lineage: Bacteria > Pseudomonadati > Pseudomonadota > Gammaproteobacteria > Moraxellales > Moraxellaceae > Acinetobacter > Acinetobacter sp. YH12096. The sequence continues at coordinate 16,704 of NZ_VPAM01000036.1, forward strand.
GGATATCTGTAAATCATTACCGTCAGCGGCATTGATTGATTTGCAAATTACTGAAGATCAACGTTGTATTTTAAAATCTGGAAACAGTCGTTTTGTATTGGGTACTTTGCCTGCAGAAGACTATCCATTATTAACCACTGAAAATACTCAAGGCACTCAAGTCGGTGTGACTCAGCGTGAGTTAAAGCGTTTATTTGAAAAAACGTCTTTTGCTATGGCGGTTCAAGATGTGCGTTTTTATTTGACGGGTACTTTACTTGAAATTGACGAAAATCAATTGCGTGCAGTAACGACCGATGGCCACCGTTTAGCGATGTGTGAAACAGCAGCAAGCTCGAATGCAACTCAAGCTATGCAAGCGATTGTTCCACGTAAAGCCGTAGGTGAATTGCAGCGTCTATTGAGTGTTGAAGACGAGCAATTATCGTTGTTAATTGGTCGTGAATTATTAAATGTAACAATTACCATTGCCAGCCGTGATAAAGAGCAGGGTGATATTACCGTACGTTTCACCACAAAATTGATTGATGGTAAATTCCCTGACTACCGCCGTGTGATTCCACGTGGTGGCGATAAAAACGTGCGCATTGCACATGATGTATTTAAACAATCACTGCAACGTGTAGCGATTTTAAGTAATGAAAAATTGCGCGGCGTATTCTTGAAGTTTGATGCGGACACTTTACAACTTCGTGCCAATAACCCTGAGCAAGATGAAGCAATCGAAGATCTTGCGATTCAATATGCAGATGCACCGATGGAAATGTCGTTTAATGCACAGTACTTATTGGAAGTTCTGAATGTATTGGATGGTGATGATGTTGCAATGACCATGACAGAAGCGAACCAGTCGGTATTGGTACAAGATCCACAGCAACAAGATCAAACCTATGTTGTGATGCCAATGCGTGTTTAATTCGGACTGACGTCTCAATTATTATGCATATCACGCGTTTACATGTAGAACGTGTTCGAAATTTAAAGGCGGTTGCACTCTCTGGGTTGCAGCCGTTTAATGTCTTTTATGGGCAAAATGGTTCAGGTAAAACGTCTGTATTAGAAGCAGTACATTTGCTGGCAACTGGACGTTCTTTTCGAACCCATATTCCGAAAAACTATATTCAAAATAATAGCCCTGACGCTGTCGTCTTTGCGCAGTCTGCAACAGACCGCATTGGTATGCAAAAAATGCAGTCGGGCGAGCAAGTGATTAAAGTCAATGGCGACCTTGTGGGGACACAAGGGCAGTTGGCTAAGATTTTACCACTACAACTCATCGACCCACAAAGTACCGATATTATTGATCATGGTGCGAAGCCACGACGTCAACTTTTAGATTGGTTGATGTTCCACGTGGAACCGGAGTTTTACCATGCATGGCAATATTATGCGCGGGCATTAAAACAGCGGAATAGTTTGCTGAAATCACGACGTCATTTGAGTTTGTCTGACCTAGAACCGTGGAACAAAATGCTCAGTGATTATGGTGAGATATTACATAGTCTGCGCAGTAATGTGGTGGAACAGTGGACGCGATATTTCCAACAAGATCTCCAAGCATTATTGCCGCATTTAACAGTGACATTGGAATATAGTGCAGGCTTTCATGCTGAAACAGGACTGCTGAATGATCTGACCAATCAGCACTTTAAAGACTGCGAACGTGGCTATACTGAGTATGGTCCGCACCGTGCAGATTTAAGGTTGAAAACCGCTATGGGTGATGCAGATGTTGTGCTCTCTCGTGGGCAAAAAAAGTTATTGATCATGGCGTTAAAACTGTCACAGATTGCAATGCTACATGCTTGTAATAAGGAAACTGTGGTATTATTAGATGATCTGACAGCAGAATTAGATTTAACCGCACAACAGCGTTTAATTGAGCGTTTAAGCCATCTTGGTAGTCAAGTTTTTATTACCACTTTAGACCATGATTCAGTGCAAAAACACTTACATGATTTATCTATTTCTTATCAATTATTCAAAGTTGAAAATGGTACGGTGCAGGCTGTTGTGCAATGAAATACCACCTTTGGATAGACCTATTTTTCACTAGGGAGAAACCATGAGTTCAGAAGATCAAGCTGCTTCTCAAACAGAACAAACCATAGAAAAAGCTTATGATTCCTCTAGCATCAAAGTATTACGTGGTCTAGACGCTGTACGTAAGCGTCCGGGCATGTATATTGGTGATACTGACGATGGTACTGGCCTACACCACATGGTGTTTGAAGTTGTCGATAACTCAATTGATGAAGCGTTGGCAGGTCATTGTGACGAAATTCAAGTCACCATTCATGAAGATGAATCTGTAAGCGTATCGGATAATGGCCGTGGTATTCCTACCGACATTCACCCAGAAGAAGGTGTTTCTGCAGCAGAAGTGATTTTGACGATTCTGCATGCGGGCGGTAAATTTGACGATAACAGCTATAAAGTTTCAGGCGGTCTACACGGTGTAGGTGTATCCGTGGTGAATGCGCTTTCAAGCAAGCTCGAATTAACCATTCACCGTGCGGGTCAAATTCACCAGCAAGAATATAAACACGGTGATGCCGTGTATCCACTAAAAGTGGTAGGTGAGACAGATCGTACAGGTACACGTGTACGTTTCTGGCCAAGTGCTGAAACCTTTAGTCAAACGATTTTTAATGTCGATATTTTGGCGCGTCGTTTACGTGAATTATCGTTCCTGAATGCAGGTGTGCGAATTGTGCTACGTGACGAACGTATCAATTTAGAGCACGTTTATGACTATGAAGGTGGTTTGTCTGAGTTTGTGAAATATATCAACCAAGGCAAAACTCATCTGAATGATATCTTCCATTTTACCACTCAAGCGGATAATGGCATTGGTGTAGAAGTTGCATTGCAGTGGAACGATTCTTATCAGGAAAATGTTCGTTGCTTTACCAACAACATTCCACAAAAAGATGGCGGTACGCATTTAGCGGGTTTCCGTGCTGCATTAACCCGTGGCTTAAACAGCTACATGGAAAGCGAAAACTTACTCAAAAAAGAGAAAGTGGCGGTTTCTGGTGATGATGCCCGTGAAGGTTTAACTGCGATTGTTTCGGTGAAAGTGCCTGATCCAAAATTCTCTTCGCAAACCAAAGAAAAATTGGTGTCGAGCGAAGTGAAAACTGCGGTTGAGCAAGCGATGAATAAATCATTTGCTGAATATCTTTTAGAGAACCCACAAGCCGCTAAATCGATTGCAGGCAAGATTATTGATGCAGCACGTGCGCGTGATGCAGCACGTAAAGCACGTGAAATGACACGTCGTAAGAGTGCGCTGGATATTGCTGGTTTGCCAGGTAAATTGGCCGATTGTCAGGAAAAAGATCCTGCATTGTCTGAACTTTACTTAGTCGAAGGTGACTCTGCGGGCGGTTCTGCAAAACAAGGCCGTAACCGTAAGATGCAAGCGATTTTGCCGCTGAAAGGTAAAATCCTCAACGTGGAACGTGCACGTTTTGACAAGATGATTTCTTCACAAGAAGTGGGAACACTGATTACTGCTTTAGGTTGTGGTATTGGCCGTGAGGAATATAACCCAGATAAACTGCGTTATCACAAAATCATCATCATGACCGATGCTGACGTCGATGGTTCGCACATTCGTACGCTACTGTTGACCTTCTTCTTCCGTCAAATGCCAGAACTTGTGGAACGTGGATATATTTATATTGCACAGCCACCGTTGTATAAGCTGAAAAAAGGCAAGCAAGAACAGTACATCAAAGATAATGATGCGCTTGAGACTTACCTGATTTCAAATGCAATTGATGAGCTTGAATTACACATCAGTGCAGAAGCACCAGCCATTCGTGGTGAGGCTTTAGCGGGTGTGATTGCGGATTATCAAACCTCTCAAAAGAGTTTGCATCGTCTGACTGTACGTTATCCTGCAAGTGTGTTGGATGGTTTATTGGCAGTAGAAGGCTTTAAGTTAGATCAAGCAAATAACCAAGACTATGTACAGACTTGGGGGGAGCAGCTACGTGCCAATATTGAGAAAACTCAGCCTAGCTTACGTCCTGAATTAAGCTTAGAAACGTTTGAGCATGAAGATACCGAAGGCAATAAGTCAGCGACCTATTTCCCGCGTATTACCATCTATGTTCATAACTTACCGCACCAATACTTGTTAGATTCAGGTCTATTGGGTTCAGGTGAATATGCGCGTTTGCTCAAAAATTCGAAGAGTTGGTTCACATTATTGGAAGAAGGTGCTTACCTGCAAAAAGGCGAGCGCAAAATTCCAGTGAGTAGCTTCCATCAGGTTTGGCAAAACATCCTACAAGACTCACGCCGTGGCATGATGATTCAGCGCTATAAAGGTTTGGGTGAGATGAATGCTGAACAGCTTTGGGAAACTACGATGGATCCTGAGAACCGTAACATGCTGCAAGTAACGGTACAGGATGCGATTGAAGCTGATCGTATGTTCTCTTGCTTGATGGGTGATGATGTGGAACCACGTCGTGCTTTCATTGAAGAAAATGCGTTAAATGCGGATATTGATGCCTAAATTCTGATTACAGAATCATTCAAAAAAGCACTCTTCGGAGTGCTTTTTTTTGTGCTATCTTAAATAAAATTGAATATTAAATCACCAATTTGTGTTTTATAAAATTGACTTATTCTGATGCTAAGCTCAAATCAAATTGAACTTAGCAGCTAAAAATAAGAGGTCTATATATGATGGACAATCAACTTGAACACATTCGTGACATCTGGGTAAATGCATTTTTTACCGGAAATTATACCGTTCTTGCCGAATACGAAGATGAGCACTTTAAGGTGGTTTATGAGCAAGACGGGCGTGTCGAAAGTAATTATATCCGCTATGAACGTATTGCACATGCAGTGAAAAATGGGGGTTTGGAAACCACAAAAACCAGACGTAGAATTTGAAGAATATGAGTTTAATCGTGACCAAACGGAGTGCAAAATTTTAATTGGTTTAGCTGAAACACAGCAGCAAATACAGGAAATCTGGCATTTAGATCAGACCTGGAAAATACAAGAATTACGTTTTTTAAAGGCAAAAAAAGCCCATCCTTCTGCCTTATCTTAAACAATAAAAAGTTTAAATTGATGTCGTGAATGGAGATAAAATGCATCCATCTTGCAAATATGGATAAGTTTTGTGAATTTTCACATTTAATAGTGTTCAACATCAAAGTCATTTATAATTGTGGATAACATCATTTAAAAATATTTATCCACAAAAAAGGTGGTTCGATATTTTGAATTTAAAAAATAAAAAATGAATTTAAAACTAAGATTTGAATTTAAAAATGGCTTTTGTGGATAACTGTGGTAATGAGTTTGATGTGAAGTATATTTTTTTGAATTCATTTACAAAATTAGGGTAAAAGCGATCGCTGAATTTTTAGTTTCTTTACGAATAGAAATGCCTTAACGATGCAATAACCAGTTGGATATGAACATTCGATTTTTTAAATATTTTTTAGATTTATAGTGTGATTATTATTGTGAAGTATTAATAAAAAATCGCCGTGGAACATTTAAATTTCACGGCGATTGATTTTTTGAGCTTAAGTTAGGTTTTCTTAATAATGCAAATCTAGGGTTTTGCTTTTTAAATTAAGCCTCAAAACTACTTTCCATTTCTTCTAATTCCATCATTAATTCAAGCATTTGCTCTTCGACAGATTCAAGCTTGGCTTTTAATTCTGTTTGCTCATTCATCAGTTTGAGTAAGTCATCTTTACGACTGGCTTCATATAAAGCACTGTCTGCTAATAATTCCTCGATTTCGTTTAAGCGTGGCTGAATTTTGCTGATTTGCACTTCATTTTTTTCAATGTTTTTACGAATCGGGCGGGTCAATTCACGCTGACGTGCAGCTTCTTTGCGCTGCGCTTCTTTATCGACTTTGGAAATCGTCGGTTTAGTTTCAACTTGAGATTTGATGGGAGTAGGGGCTTGTTGGCTATTTTTCATCATGTCAATCCGTGCTTGACGCAGCCAATCGGCATAAGCCACGAGGTCGCCATCAAATTCGCGACATTTCCCATGATGTACCAACAATAATTCGTCACAAACGCTGGCAATCAATTGACGTTCATGCGAAACCAAAACCACAGCGCCTTCAAAATCTTGTAATGCCATAGTTAGGGCATGACGCATATCAAGGTCTAAATGGTTGGTCGGTTCATCTAGAATTAAAACATTGGGGCGCTGCCAAACAATCAAAGCCAAAGCCAATCGTGCTCGTTCACCGCCTGAAAAGCCTTCACTTGGCGTATCCATGCGTTCGCCACTAAAACCAAAGCTACCTAAGAATGAACGTAATGCCGCTTCACTGATTTTTTTGTCAGCGATTCGAGATAATTGCAACATTGGGCTGGCATTGCCATCTAAAGCATCCATTTGATGCTGCGCAAAATAGCCAATATTCAACAGTTCAGAAGCTTTGCGCGTCCCTTGTAATAAGGGAAGGTCACCAACTAAGGATTTAATTAAGGTTGATTTACCCGCACCATTCATTCCCAGTAAACCAATGCGACTGTTTGGGGTAATCTGTAAATTCACATTGGTGGCAATCAGTTTGTCACCATAGCCAATGTCGACATGTTCCATTTGTAACAGTGGTGAGCTCATTTTGGTTGGCTCACGGAAACTAAAGGTAAATGGCGTATCGACATGCGCGGCAGAAAGTTCCTGCATGCGTTCTAATTGTTTAATACGACTTTGAGCCTGCTTAGCTTTAGTGGCTTTAGCTTTAAAACGGTCAATAAATTTTTGGAGATGCGCACGAGTTTCGAGTTGTTTTTCATAGGCTTGTTGTTGTTGTGCCAAGCGCTCAGAACGGGTGCGTTCAAAGGTTGAATAGTTACCGGTGTAAAGCGTCAGCTCTTGATTTTCGATGTGTAAAATATGATCAGTCACCGCATCTAAGAAATCACGGTCATGTGAAATTAAGATCAGTGTGCCTTCGTAAGCTTTTAACCAATCTTCTAACCACAAAATCGCATCTAAGTCTAAGTGGTTGGTTGGCTCATCGAGTAATAATAGGTCAGAACGGCTCATCAGGGTACGCGCAAGGTTTAAACGCATACGCCAACCACCTGAAAAGCTTGAAACATTGAGCTGGGACTGATGTTCAAAGAAACCCAGGCCGGCCATCAGTTGTGAGGCTTTTGATGGAGCTGTATAGCCATGGATTTCATCAAATCGGCCATATAAGTGTGCCAGCGCTTCATTGTCTAATTGTTCTGGATGTTCAAGTTTATGTTGTATATCCCAATATTCTTCATCGCCTGAAAGAACGAAATCAATCGCTTTCATATCGAGCGCTTTGATTTCTTGCGCCATATGCGCGACGGTCCATACCGCAGGACGAGTTAATGAACCACCATCAGATTCCATTCCACCTAAAAGTGCAGAAAAAAGAGTCGATTTACCTGCACCATTTACACCGGTTAAGCCGATTTTCCAGCCTGGATGCAATTGCATAGATGCTTTTTGAAATAAAACACGCCCACCGCGACGAATGGAAAGTTGGTCTAACTGAATCATGGAACTAACTAAACAAGAAGAATGTGAGGCTATTCTAATGGATGGCTTTGCAAAAGAAAAAACAAAGCATCGCAACCATCTGAAAAAATGTGACAGATTCCACGTATTTAGGTATATTGAATGGGCTTTAGTATTAAAAAAATATTTCAAGTTGTTGTTTTAAATGGATTAATAAAACATATTGGGAATATAAGAAATGAGAAAAGGGATTTTAATTTTATCGCTTCTTTCAGGTGTGATGTCTGCACAAAGCTATGCCAATCAGAAGGTCTGTGTGTTCGATTTACTTGGAAAAGCAGGGGAATCTTATAAGCTAATGGAAGAGTGGTCTCTAGCCAGTAAGGCATGGGGAGCACAAGTTCAACTGATTTCATATCAAGATGAATCCAAAGTCGATAAAGATTTTAAAGAAGGGAAATGTGACGCATTTTATATGACCTCGATGCGGGCACGTGCGTATAACAAATTTGCTGGTTCGATTGATGCCATTGGCGGTGTACCGAACAATACCATCGCACAAAAAGCCATTACCTATGTCTTAGATAAGCGGAACAGTAAGCGACTGATTACCAATTCAGGTAAAGATAGTTATGAAGTGGCAGGGATTGGGCAAATTGGTTCAGCCTATATTTTTGTCCGTGATCGCAATATCAATAATTTAGAAAAAGCTGAAGGTAAAAAATTTGCCATTTTGCATTATGACTATGCGCAAAAAGAGATGGTCGACCGTGTCGGCGCTGTGCCAGTCATGTCGGAAATTTCCAATTTTATTCGCAAATTTAATCAGGCCGAAGTTGAAATTGTGGCTGCGCCGGCTTATGCCTTTAAGCCACTCGAAATTTCAAAAGGCTTAGGCACTACTGGGGCGATGGTTAATTTTCCTGTGGTGAATGTCACGGCAGACCTGATTATTCGTAACAATAAATTCCCAGATGGTTTTGCTGAACCCTCTCGGCAATGGTTCGTTAAACAATTACCGAAAAGTTTTGCCATGGTAAAACGCATGGAAGCTGAAATTCCTGCCAAATATAAGATGAATCTCAGCAAAGATGATCAGTTGAAATATCAGAAAATTTTGCGTGAAGGACGGATGGATTTAACCAAACAAGGAATCTACGACTCCACCATGATGACGGTACTGAAAAAAGCACGTTGTACGATTGAGCGAACCAATTTTGAGTGTTCAGTGGCGGGTGAATAAGCTTTTTTCTGTATTTCTTTGTAAAGTTTCATAAAAAGGCTGTAAATGCAAAAAGCCTTTTTTGCATACAACATGATGATTATATTTATAATTTTGCCTTAAATAAAAAAGTGATATTAATCACAAAAAAACAGAATGTGCCAAAATGACATAAATAAATGGAGTAAATGCTCTATTTTTTTTAAATTAACTTGCTTAATATCGGCGTTGTGTAAGGACACCTCTGAACCATAAAAAGATTTGAAAGGAAAATAGAATGAAAAAAACCCTCCTATCATTGGCTACATTTGCTGCAATTGGCTTTGCTGGTTCAGCTCAGGCAGCAAAAGTAGATATCTGTGTATTTGACTTACTGGGTAAGTCAGGTGAGTCATACCAAATGGCTCAGGAATGGGCGCTTGCAGCAAAAGGCTGGGGTGCTGAAATTAACTTAATTCCGCGTCAAGATGAAGCAGTAGCCGACAATGATTTTAAAGCGGGTAAATGTGATGGCGTATTTATGACGGCAATGCGTGCTCGTCAATACAATAAATTTGCAGGTTCGATTGATGCGCTTGGTGGCGCACCGAGCAATGCAATTGCGCAACGTGCGATTACCTTTGCATTAGACCAACGTAATGCTGCAAAAATGGTCAGCAACCTAGGTGGTAAGAAATACGAAGTGGCGGGTATTGCTCCACTGGGTTCAGCATTCATCTTTGTCAAAGACAAAAAAATTGACTCAATTGAAAAAGCAGCAGGTAAAAAGTTTGCAGTATTAGGCTATGACGAAGCACAAAAAATCATGGTGCAACGTGTCGGCGCTCAAGCTGTGGTTTCAGATGTATCTAACTTTGTGGCGAAGTTTAATAATGGTCAGGTCGATATGGTGGGTGCGCCTGCGTATGCCTACAAACCATTAGAGATTTATAAGGGTTTAGGTACCAATGGTGCGATGTTTAACTTCCCAGTTTTACAAGTGACCGCGGACTTTATTATTCGTCCTGATCAGTTCCCAGCAGGCTTTGGTCAAAAATCTCGTGATTGGTTTGTGAAACATTTACCGAAGAGTATTGCGATGATTAACCGTTTAGAGGCGGGTATTCCTGCGAAATATAAACTTAACTTAAGTGCAGAAGATAAAACCAAATATCAAAAATTATTGCGTGAAGGTCGTATGGATATGACGAAACGTGGCATTTATGATGCGGGCATGATGTCAGTATTGAAAAAGGCACGTTGTTCTGTCGATAAAGCCAATTTTGAATGTTCACTTAGCGGCGAATAAACTGATATTTAAAGAAAAAAGCCTGGATTTATCCGGGCTTTTTTTCGCAAATGCACAGGTCATTTTCGCCATTGAGTCAGCAAAATATTCAGGTAATCTAAATTGAAATCGAGGGCTGTGAGTATATTTAATCATACTCCGCATGACCCAAAAATCAAAAAATGGTTAAAACAAAAACAGTAAAAAACAAGGAAAGTCAGTATGAAACAATGGACAAAGGCATTGAGTATTGCTGCTGCGTTAATGGCGGTGAATGGCGTAGCTCAAGCAAAGCAAGTGGTGTGTGTATTTGATTTGGTGGGTAAAAATGGTGATGTTTTTACCCTGATGAGAGATTACCAATTGGCGGCAAAAAACTGGGGCGCAGACATTGAGCTCCGCGTCAGTCAAAATGAAGCGGTGATTGCGGAAGATTTTAAAGCCGGTAAATGTGATGGGATCAGTGTCACAGGTATGCGTGGTCGTCAATTTAATAATTTTACCGGTTCTTTAGATGCGATTGGTGCAATTCCAGATTTGAAACTTGCGGTTAAAGTGATGCAAGGCCTTGCGAGTCCAACGTTTGCAAAGAGCATGGTCAATAGTAAATATGAAGTGGTAGGTGTGATTCCTGTAGGTGATGCCTACCTGTTGGTGAATGACCGTAGTATCAATACTGTCGCTAAAGCAGCAGGTAAAAAAATTGCGGTGCTTGATTATGATGAAGCGCAGAAAATTATGGTGCAACAGGTGGGGGCTCAAGCGGTCAGTGCTGACGTGACCAATTTTGGCTCTAAATTTAACAATGGTCAGGTGGATATTATTGGTGCACCTGCAGCGGTGTTTAAACCCTTGGAGTTACATAAAGGTTTAGGTAGTAAAGGTGCAATTGTTAATTATCCAATTTTACAAGTGACGGGTAATATCATTATTCGCCCAGATAAATTCCCAGCGGGATATGGGCAAAAATCACGTGATTGGGTCAAAACACAATTACCTCGTGCATTCACGATATTAGGCAAAATGAAGTCAGAAATCCCAGCTAAATATTGGATGGATGTTCCAACGGCAGACAAAGCTGGCTATCAAAAAATGATGCGTGAAGCGCGTATTGATTTGACTAAACGTGATATCTACGACAAGCGAATGATGAAATTATTATGGCAATTCCGCTGTAAACAAGACCCGAAAAACTTCGAATGTGCATTACAGGACGAAAACTATAAATAAGTTTTAAATGAATCTTGAGAAAAATACTCTGATTTAACTTTAAACTGTGAAGACTGACCATATATTGAGTATGTTATACTTGAAACATGGTCTTTTCTTTTTAAAGACACCCCAATGACTCAGAGGAATCCATCATGAATGCTCAAGCACTTGTGCTGACTGACAATGCTGCCAATAAAGTACGCCAATTGCGTGACAGTGAAGGTAATCAAGACCTCATGTTACGTGTATATGTGACTGGTGGTGGTTGTTCAGGTTTCTCATATGGATTTAATTTTGCAGAAAGCCAAAACGAAGATGATGCTGAATTTATCAATGAAGACGTGAAAATGTTGGTGGATTCACTTAGTTATCAATATTTAGTTGGTTCAACAGTCGACTATATTGAAGGTTTAGAGGGTTCTCGTTTTGTGGTACAAAACCCGAATGCGACAACCACGTGTGGATGTGGATCTTCATTCTCGATCTAATCACGATGATGAATTGAGCCATAAAAAAGCCCTCATTTTGAGGGCTTTTTTAATGTTTAAAATCGATATTAGGCTTCAAATTTTAGCGCTTCTAACAGATCTAAAATCACTGTGGTCACGTCTTGACTCAATTGATAATTATTAAAAATTTCATAAGCCGTAATGGTGATATCGGTATCACTCGGAAGCAGGCGTTGTTCTTCTTCGATGAGGTCACGGATCGGCAAAAGGGTTTGTTTGACTTGTAGATGCAAGACATCTTTAAACTCAAGATTTTCGTCTTCGAGTTCAATGAGTTGCTCATTAAAAAATGGTAAAAGTACCGCATGGAGATAAGGTTGAATTTCGGTAATATCAAAAAGCTCAATATCACGGGTTTGTTCAATCGTGCTGATGTGGTCATTCACTTCAATTAAGATATGGTAGTAACTCACATTGCTCTCCACGGAAGATGTCATTGATATAAGGGAATTATTGCAGATCAACAATAACATGAAATGCTGATTTTTGTTGGTGAATCCTGCAATATCCTTATAAATTGTATGGTTTTTTTTGCTCAGGGTATTCTAACGATAATATAGTAAGCCTTGGTCTGCTGGCATCAGTTTAAAGTTTTCTAATTGTTGCGCACCTAAGATTGGGTACATTAATGCAGCAGGGTCATTATGGTGAGATAAGCCGAGAGCATGTCCGAGTTCGTGGGCAAGGGTGAGGCGTAAATCATCTTCGGCATCAAATTGATAAATCTGAATCTGATCCCCCATAAAGACACCTTTATGAAACTCTCGTGCAGGAAAGCGCTGACTGGCTTGTATCACGCCTGCATTATATTGATCGATTTGCTGGTTATAGCTTGAGACTTGTTGATTAAATTGATCATTTTGCTGATTAAATCGATCTATTTCTTGGTCTAATTGCATCGCTTGTGCTTTGACTTGCGTAAGTTCTCTTTCAACGCGTTGCATATTGGGGCCTTGCGCATGTTCGATTCGACTCCAACTCATACGTTCTTGTGACAGCTGTGCGATTTCCGCACGGATCATGGCTTGTTTTGATCGGAGCTGTTGCTCATCCATCTCCAACCCTTTTCTCGAATTTGCTAAGTTCTCGGCATATAAATCATTACGGGCTTTATCTGCGGCTAAGGTCTTTTGGACTTGCTTATAGGCATTGTATTGTTCTTGGCGATCATCATAAATTAGATGGATCGCCAGTTGTGCATTTGGGTCATAGATAAATAACGGTTTGAGTATTCCTTTATGCCATATCTCTGCGGCTTCTTCGCTAAGTTGAATGACTTGTTGTTGGCTTAATCCAAAACGCGGATCGACATCAGCAACCCGATAACGCAGTCGGGTATCGAGAGGGTGTAAAAGTCGATCTGAAATTGAATTAAATTTCAGTTGAGGATGCTGCTTGGTTTGATAGATCCACCAAGTACTCAAAACGATGACAACAATAATTAAAATCAAACGCATAGCATCGCAAAACTTGATTATTTTACATTAATTTAACCGAAATTTAGCGCTATGCAAATCTAAGTTTAGACAGATTGGCAGTCGAGAAGAATGTGGCTGTTTGAACGTTTGCGTGTTATTTGAATATTGCCTGATGCAGATAAAATCATCCACAAAAAAAAACCGCGCTTTCGCGCGGTCTTTTTGAGCTTTGAAAAACTCAGTTAAAGCGACAAATTATTTTTTGTCATCTTTCACTTCAGTGAACTCAGCATCTACAACGCCGTCATCTGCTTTTTGAGCTTGACCTTCAGCGCCTTGGAAAGCGTTAGGATCAAAACCTTCAGCACCGCCTTGACCTTGTGCAGCTTCATAAGCACGTTGAGTGATCGGCATAATGATGTTTTGAAGTGCTTCAGTTTTCGATTTGATTGCATCAACATCGTTTTCTTTAGTCGCTGCTTCGAGCTCAGCTACAGCAGCATCGATTGCAGATTTCTCATCAGCAGTTACCTGTTCGCCAAGATCTTTTACTGCTTTTTGAGCAGAAGAAACAAGTGCATCAGCTTCGTTACGTGCTTTCGCTAATTCTTCAAATTTACGATCTTCTTCAGCATTCGCTTCAGCATCTTTGATCATCGCTTCAATTTCAGCATCGCTCAAACCAGAGTTAGCTTTAATTTGAATTGATTGCTCTTTACCTGTGCTCTTATCTTTTGCAGATACTTTCAAGATACCATCAGCGTTGATGTCAAATGATACTTCAATTTGTGGTACACCACGTGGAGCAGGTGGAATATCGCCTAATTGGAAGTTACCCAACAATTTGTTTTGTTGAGCCATTTTACGTTCACCTTGGTAAACTGAAATGTCTACAGCAGGTTGGTTGTCAGCAGCAGTTGAGAACACTTGAGATTTCTTCGCAGGAATCGTGGTGTTTTTCTCGATGATTGCTGTTAACACGCCACCCATTGTTTCGATACCAAGAGTCAATGGAGTTACGTCAAGAAGAAGTACGTCAGTTTTATCACCTGAAAGTACTGCACCTTGAATCGCAGCACCCATCGCTACAGCTTCATCTGGGTTCACGTCTTTACGTGGCTCACGGCCGAAGAACTCTTGTACTTTTTGTTGTACAAGTGGCATACGAGACTGACCACCCACCAAGATTACGTCAGAGATGTCAGAGGTTGAAAGACCTGCATCTTTAAGTGCAATCTTACATGGTTCAATTGTACGAGCAACCAATTCAGCAACTAAACCTTCAAGTTTAGAGCGAGTCACGTTGATCACTAAGTGTTTAGGACCAGTCGCATCTGCTGTGATGTATGGAAGGTTGATTTCTGTTGCATTCGAAGAAGAAAGCTCGATTTTTGCTTTTTCAGCAGCTTCTTTTAAACGTTGAAGTGCAAGAGGATCTTGTTTCAAGTTTACGCTTTGTTCTTTCTTGAACTCTTCAACCAAGTATTCAATTAATGCATTATCGAAGTCTTCACCACCAAGGAATGTATCACCGTTTGTAGACAATACTTCGATTTGTTGGTCGCCATCAAGATCAGCGATTTCAATGATTGATACGTCGAAAGTACCACCACCTAAGTCGTAAACCGCAACTTTACGGTCGCCTTCTTTTTTGTCCATACCGAACGCAAGTGCAGCAGCCGTTGGTTCGTTGATGATACGTTTAACATCTAAACCAGCAATTTTACCTGCATCTTTCGTTGCTTGACGTTGAGCATCGTTAAAGTACGCAGGAACAGTAATTACCGCTTCAGTTACTGTTTCACCAAGGTAGTCTTCAGCTGTTTTTTTCATCTTTTTCAAGATTTCAGCAGAGATTTGTTGTGGTGCAAGTTTCTTGTCGTTTACGTCAACCCAAGCATCGCCATTGTCAGCTTTGATGATTTTGTAAGGTACAAGGCCGATATCTTTTTGCACAGCTTGGTCTTGGTACTTACGACCGATCAAACGTTTGATTGCAAATAATGTGTTTTTAGGGTTAGTCACTGCTTGACGCTTAGCAGATTGACCGACAAGGATCTCGCCATCTTTATACGCAATAATAGATGGGGTTGTACGAGCGCCTTCAGCGTTGTCGATTACTTTTACTTTGTCGCCTTCAAGTACTGCTACGCAAGAGTTTGTAGTACCTAAGTCAATACCAATGATTTTCGCCATTTGGATGTTTCCTCTAAAATTCTTTTACGATGTTTTCGCTTGTTATCCGATATGAGAGCCAATCAAAAATTTTCAAGTAATATTGGTTAAAATTTTTAATTCGTCTCAGAAAATTTGTCTTTATGCACCAACCATAACCATAGCTGGACGTAATAGACGACCGTTTAAGCTATAGCCTTTTTGCAATACTGTCCCGATTTCATTCGATTTGGCATTTGGATCGATGCCCACTGCTTGGTGAAGATCTGCATTGAAACCATTTGCAGTATCTACAGCAACCACACCAAATTTTTCTAAAGTGTTGAGCAATGATTTCAGTGTAAGTTCTACACCTTCAGATAAACCTGATTTTTCATCACCTGCCGCAGCGATGGCGCGTTCAAGGTTATCGACTGAATCAAGCAATTGTTTTGCAAATTTTTCCAGCACAGTGTCTTTATGCTTTTCAGATTCGCGTTGAATACGCTCTACACTTTTTTGCGCTTCATATACGGCATTTGCAGTACGTGCTTTTTCAAGTTTTAAGCTTTCTTCTAAATTGGTGATTTGTGCTTGTAAATCTTCAACTGAAACTTCAGCTTGCTCGTTTTCAGCTTGAGTTTGCTGTTCTGCTTGCTCTTGTTGAAGATCTTGAGCGTCTTGGTTTTGCTCAGTCGCCATTGATTTACTCCGTTTAAATGGGTTCTTAAACATGTTCAGTCCTTATAGCTGTGCGTTCAAACGACATCGATGCGTAACTGCCATGCGTTTTGAATTCATGATTAATAAAAGAAATCGGGGCAGGGGATAAAAATTCAAGCGAAGTCAGCGATTAAATGCAATTTTTTATTCAAATAAATGGTTTTTCAGCCAAATATCGACTGCAAAATTAAATTCTATGAAAATATAAATTATTGATTTGAATGTATAATCATATTTTGATCGGATTTATAGATTTTCATCATAAATTTTAACGGTTTCTCTTTGTGCCTGAAAATTTGCATAATTTATCTATCGGAAGTGACCATATCCATTGGAGAGAGGGATATGGTGACTACCTCTAGATTTTAGAAACACTTTTCCATGCTGATTTCCCAAGAATCAGCATTTTTTTTGCCTCAAAAAATAGTGGTTAATATTTATACATAAAAACTCTTAGTATCAGTTTTATTAAATATTTCACAAAAAATGATCAGCACAGTATTCTTTGTTTCAGATTCTATCGCTGTAGTTTCTTAATTTATTTCAAATGTGTTTTTCATGGCCTGCTTCTCTCATAAGCAGGCTTTTTTTTGCATGAAATTTATAAAAACAGCCACTTAAGTAACTGAGTTGCAAGTTTTGTTGAACTTTGTTGTATTCAAAAGCTGTGATCACGCTTTATTCAAAATCATTTATATTTATTTTTTTAATAAAAAACAAAGCACTTGAGTTAAAAAAATGATGTAAAGCCTTAAAATGAAAGAAAACCGCCTAATTAATAAAACATTTCATAAGCTGTACCGTGCCTCGTACAAAGTACAACTCAGAAGGTGGGAACTTCACAGAATTATTTTCCATTATGACTCGGGCAAAGTTGAGCTTTGCTTTTAATGATTCAATGAAGGAAATAATGAAGATGAAAAAAATTGGTTTATTCGCTGTCGCAGTTTTAGGTTTTGGTTTAGCTGCGGTGGGTTGTACTTCTCAAGAAACTGTAGAATCTCCGGAAACCGCACAAGTAACGTCTGCAACTGAAGCATCTGTAACAACAGAGCAATCGGGTGCTGTGGTTCAAGCAGATCCATCAGCTCAAGGTGCTGAAGTTTAATCTGCGCCTGCACCGCAACCTACAGTTCAGCAATAAGATTGTTTAATGCTCTCTGACCTGTAACAACAGGCAGTCAAGAATAGACAGAAGATAGGATGCCTCTTCTGTCTATTTTCTTTTCTATAGCTTTTTTTACGCCCTTTTCTATTTTTAGCGAGCAAAAAAAAGCCCATCATGTAGATGAGCTTTTTACTTTTAACCGATCTGCAAAAAACATCAATTAACGGCGATTTTCCCACGCGCGACGACGTTCTTCAGCCGCTTTACGTTGTTGATCTGATGCCTTTCTTAAATCTTGAATATTTTTTTTGCGTTCTTGCTCAATTTGTTTTCTACGATCTTGACTGGCTTTACGGCGCTGTTCTTCTAAGCGCTGACGCTCTTTGCTGACTTTTTGACGATCTTGTTCAGCACGTTTACGACGTTCAGCTTCAGAGTATTTACGCTGTTGTTCTAGACGTTGACGTTCGAGTTCGTTTTTACGACGATCCCACTCTTGTTGATTTTTACGATTTTGTTCCCAGTTACGCTGGTCAAGTTGCTGCTTTCTACGTTCGAGCTCTAAACGATTACGTTGTTGTTGCTGACGTTCCCATGTACGGCGGTCTTGTTCATAACGACTGTCGTAACGGCGATCATAACGATTATCATAGCGTCGATCATTATGATCATAACGGCGGTCATAACGTCCATCGTAGTAACCATCTTCAGGGAATGCTACGCAGCCTACAGCCAAAAAAGCAGTCGCAAAAGACAGAAGGATGATCTTTTTAGCCATGGTGAGTATCCTTTATCGAGAATGGGTTAGCATAATCAACCCATAAAACTTGGGTAAATTGTCAATGACAACTCTATAAAAGAAGATTAGCTTAACTAGGTCTGTACTATGTATGTCGATGTTGAGACTTATATGTGAATATGGTCACATTTGACCTAGATCATGTAGAAAGTATGAAGAGCATAATTCGAAGGATAGAGCATGTTTGCATTGAATGAATCACTTAAAAATATGAAAGATAAAGGCCAAGGTACGGCTGCTCGGTTACTTGATCGTCTTCCTAACTTTGCCAAAGAAAGCCTCGCAAAACGTCTCGATTATCCGTTTATTTTTCCAGAATTAGATCCGCTGGTGAAATGCATGATGGCGGCTCAACTCAAGCAAGGTAAGTCAGGCTTTGTGACTGAAGACTATGTGAAGTCTCGTAAATTATTTGATTTACAGATGGAGTCGATCAAGACCAAGCCGACCTTTGTGAAACAAGTGCAAGATATACGTCTACCTTTACAAAGTGCAACGCTGTTTGCGCGTCATTATCATCCTGCTCCAAATAAAAAATTACCGATGATCGTGTTTTATCATGGTGGTGGTTTTGTGGTGGGTGGTTTAGACACGCATGATGAAGTTTGTCGTTTATTGGCTGTGCATGCCAAAACACAAGTTTTAAGTATTGATTATCCTTTAACACCAGAAGCCAGCCCAGCTCAATTAATGCAAAGTTGTGAAGATGCATTGGCTTGGACTTATCAAAATAGTCGTCAGTTTAAAATTCTAAAAAATCGAATTGCGGTGGCAGGGGATAGTGCAGGCGGCAATATTGCTACTGCGGTTGCACAGCGCAGTGCTCAAAAAGTTTTTGCCCCGCAAGCTCAGCTATTAATTTACCCAGTAGTGGATTTTAAGAGTCGCCACCCATCTTTCTATGCGTATAAAGATGGTCTGGTTCTGACTGAAAAAGATATTGATGTCGTAACCGCTTTATATGCGGAACAACATGCAGTGGCCTTGGATGATCCATTAATTTCACCGACCTATGGAAAATTGGCAGGTATCGCACCCGCGTATATCGTGACGGCAGGGCATGATGTTTTACATGACGAAGGTGAAATTTATTCGCATAAACTCCGTCAGCAAGGGGTGAAAGTGTTTTATCAAGAATATACCGATCAAACCCATGGTTTTATCAATTTAACCCCGGTTTCGCACCGAGCTAAAAAATACGTGATCGAGATCAGTACGAAGTTCCGTAAATTTTGGGATAAACGTAGCTAATCATTCCTTTATATAAAGTAAACCCAGTGTTTCACGTGAAACACTGGGTTTTTATTTATTGGGTTATTTATCTTGGATTTTTGCAGCAGGAAAAACGAGGCTAAATTCTGGGATATAAAAGCTTTGCAATAATCGTGCTTCAGAAAAATTTGGAAAAATGTCCTGTGTGTTGTGCCATTCTACCTGTTTCAGTTTAGAGAGCCGTCCACGAAACTTCGGTGAAAATTGATAACGCTTACCTTCCCACGCTTGTCTGATTTGCAACATCGCTGCAGGGATATGATGACTATTAATATAGAAAGAACGCTGTGAACGTGATTTTTTTAAACGGATCTGCATTTTGTGTTGTTCAACTTCTATAGTACAGACCACTTCATTGTCATGTTGTTGCCATTCAAACTTTGCCAACTCTTTAGGAATACCCCAGAGTTTTTGACCATGAATGACAGAGATATCTGTCGAAACATAAATCTTAGGAATCGAACTTAACCTTTTCTTACTCCATAAAGGGTGATCTAAAATTAGCAATTCGTCATAAGGGCCCACAGGTGAATCATGGTATCGGACCAATAACACCTGAACCACACGACCTAAAGGCGATGTCGCTAAACGGAACATCTGCGCTTGTTGGATAAAACTCGGAGAGATCCAATAATTCAAAATAAAAGCATCGCCACGCAGTTGCCAAGGCGGTAAATGTGTCAATGCAGTGTCCGACGGTATTATTTGCGTCATCATTGTTCTCGTTTTAATAATGGCAGAATAATTACTTTTTAATCATCAAAGACTAATATACAGTCAATAACAAGTACGAGATCAACCAGAAGAGTTAGCAAATGTTAAAACAGATTTTATTTACCGCAGCACTTGGCTGTGTGAGCTTAAGCAGTTTTGCTGCCAATACTATTGTCGAAATGAAAACCTCTCAAGGCAATATTGAAATTGAGCTATTCAATGACAAGGCACCTATCTCAGCTAAAAACTTTGAAAGCTATGCAAAAGAAAAATTTTATAACGGCACGATCTTTCATCGCGTGATTCCTGGATTTATGGTTCAGGGTGGGGGCATGGATGTCAAAATGCAGGAGAAGCCAACAAAAGCGGCTATTAAGAATGAATCAAGTAATGGCTTGAGCAATAAGCGCGGCACATTGGCAATGGCACGGATGAATCATCCTGATTCAGCAAGTAGTCAGTTCTTTATTAATGTTGCAGACAATGACTTTCTCAATAAAAGTGCAATGAATGCGGGATATGCTGTTTTTGGTAAGGTCACTAAAGGTATGGATATCGTCGATAAAATCGTAAAAGTTCCAACTGCGAACTATGGAATGCATCAGAATGTCCCTGTAAACCCAGTAGTTATACAGAGTGTGGTGATTAAAGCAGCACCTGTAAAAAACTAAGCACACAAAATAGGAAAAATATTTTACATGATATTTGTAATAAATATCATGTATTTATGTGAGTAAAGTGTGTTTTTTGAACCATAATGGTGCATAAAAATAAAACACTCGTGTTCTTTGTGAGTGAAAAGCACTTGCACGTGTAAGAAATTGCCCTATAATGAGCACCATACCGACGAGATAGACGGAAACGAACGAAACGCGAAGCGTTGAGTTGTTGAGTTTATCGAAGTCCAGCTTCTAGCATTGACGAGATGTTAGAAAGATCATTAAGAGATTATGAAGAACAACTTGTGTGGATTTTTACTGGTTGATCGATCGAAATTATTTTCATTGATTGATGGTAGAAATTACTCGAAGTTTATTTGAGCAAATTTTTGTCAGTAATTGATGAGCCAAGATTGGTACACTATATGTACTATTGATTTTAAACTGAAGAGTTTGATCATGGCTCAGATTGAACGCTG
>NZ_VPAM01000037.1:0-35481 GCF_013419215.1 Acinetobacter sp. YH12096
CCTTCAAAATTCTTGCTGAGCGATATCGCAATCGAGGCAAAAGACTAGCATTGAGATTCAATCTAATTGCTGGAATTTATAACTTGGAGCTGAGTGAAAAATGACTTATGAAAGAAATCTATTGTATTGCTTATGAAATTGATACAGATAATATAGAAATAAAAAAGGAATTAATTAATTATCTTTTTGAAAAATATAAAAATAATTTTGAATGGATAGGTAGGGGTGATAATGGATTTTATATTTCATATGAATCATCTAATGATTCTATCCAAGGAATCTATGCTTATTCATTAGGAACAACTATTTCTTTTACTAGTAATGAAATTAGAAATGCTGAAACAAAGATTCGATTTCCAAATCTTTAATTTATGAAACCAGTTATTGAACATAATGGCGATTACACGAAATTCTCAATATTAACTTAATTGTAAGGGAAGTGTTATCTAAACACTTCTCAGCAATTCAATCCTCTGCCGTTGTCCTTTCTTTAACTTCGACACCACCAATTCATAAGAATTTAGCACCAAATCTTGCAGCAGTTCTTCTTCCAATTCTTCATCTGCAAATACAGAAATCCAATGCTGCTTATTCATATGCCAGCCAGCACGAATAAAGGGATAAATATCTCTGAGCATCACGCCATTGTCCGGCAGCACCTTTAAATTAACGGCCGCTTTGCCTTCCAAATGAAAACTCAGCATAAACACCTTATCCATCACTTTAAACACATCACAGCCTTCGCCAAAAGGCTGGCTACAGGTTGTTTCAGGCAAGTCTAAGGCTGTCTTTTCAGCTACAGTGTGTAATGAAATCATCTAGAATCGCTCAAAAAATAAAGACTGTATTTAATATTAAGGATGAATATGAATCTCTGTATCATTATTCACCAGTTGCCAAATTTCATCCATATCAATATTGCGCACTGCAATACAGCCCCAAGTCCAATCTTTTTGTGGGAAATACGTCATCAGTTGTGGTGCAGCTTTCATTTGTAAACTGGTCGCCGAACCATGAATCATAATGTCACCACCTGCAGAAACCCCTAGATTTTTAGCCTTCTGTTTATCGGCCGCATTGGGGTAAGAGATATGCAAAGATTTATAAAATGCGCTTTGCGGATTGCGCCAATCTATATGATAAGTTCCTTCTGGCGTCTTGCCATCACCTTCTTGAACTTTATGTCCAAGCGGTTGAAAACCCAGACGCATCGGGTAACGCCGAATGACCATATTCTGATGTTTTAACTCTAAATAACGCTCAGCTTTATGTACTTGAATACTGTCGATCGGCGTTTCTGTGCGAATTTTTTGAATTTGCAAATCACTTAATTTATGTGGAAAGGCCAGTACATTGGCAGGTGTAGGTAGATATTTTTCAAATTTTTGATAGGCAAGGTAGGCCGCCACAATACAGAAGAGGGTAGCGAAACTAAAAATAGCGATACGTTTTCTTGTCATTATTTTTTAGAGGATGGACGGCATTACAGTCCATCCATTTCGGTATTGTGGATAATGTCTAAATTATCCACAATTTTGAGTCGAGTGATGCATGAATTTGTGGATAAATGTTTAAGATGAGCAGCTCACCATCACTTCAGGCACATCACTTGGCAAGGGGCCTAAATCTTCTGTTGTTTCCAGTTCAGGCTGTTTCAGATAAGGCTGGCTTAGTAATGTATATAAGCGTTCTACCTCTGAAAAATCATTGCGTTCAGCTAGCTCAATCGCCTTTTGCGCCATATGGTTACGCAAGATATATTGCGGATTGGCCTGTGCCATTTCCGCATCTAAAGCATCGGTGTCCTGATGCTCACGGATGCTTTCATATTGGGCCAAGAAACCTTCAAATGCGCGACGGTCTAAACAGTCATCTTTAATGGCTTCATATTCATGATTTTGCAGACGAATAAAGCTTTGCGTGTAATCCAGCTGTTCACTTTGCAGAATACGCAAAAAGGCCATGGCGCAGTCAAAGCTGTCTTTATGAAAACTTGGCAAACCCATTTTCTGAGCTAAGCCCAATTTATAATGTTCCAAGAAGGTCAGTTCAAAATGCTCTAAGCACTTAGCTAAATCTTCTTTCCACTGTTCTTTGTCATAGTCCGTAGGGCAGAGCGGAATGAGATTATTCAGCCATTGCCATAAATTCCAATGCCCAATGCTCGGCTGCTGCTGATAGGTATAGCGGCCTTGGTAATCCGAATGGTTGTTGATCCAGTTTGGGCGGAAGCGCTCCATAAATCCATAAGGGCCGAAGTCCAAAGTTGAACCTGTAATATTCAGGTTGTCGGTATTCATCACGCCATGCGCAAAACCAATCAGCTGCCATTTGGCAATCATCACTGCGGTACGCTGAATGACTTGAGTGGCAAAAGCTAAAATCGGTTGTGCGGCATCCAAGCATTCAGGGTAGTGCCACTCAATACATTTTTGCGTGAATTCAGGTAGCAAATCACCCTGATATTGATTGATCCATTCAAAATGTCCCAATCGGATATGACAGTCAGATGTACGCAGCATCATCGCGCCGAGCTCGAGCTTTTCACGCTGCACGCCTTGCTCGGAACTGGTAAAACCCACTGCATTACTCGATGCAACACCTAAGCTGTTCAGCACATGTCCTGCCAAATATTCACGAATAGTCGAGCGCAATACTGCACGACCATCGCCCATGCGTGAATAAGGCGTAGAGCCTGCGCCTTTGAGATGCAGGTCAATGGTTTGCCCATGTTTATCGATGATTTGCGCAATCAATAAGCCGCGTCCATCGCCCAATTGGCCGGCCCATTGTCCAAACTGGTGACCTGCGTAGACCATGGCCAAAGGTTCAAATTCTGCAAAGGTTCTTTGACCGCTGCAAATGTCTACCCAAGCCTGTTTATCTGTCTCAGACCATTGCAGCTCATCCGCAAGAGCGGCATTAAAATGCCCTGCTTTTGCACCTTTTAGAGGAACTGGCTGCTGATGGTGATACAGGCGAGGTGGCAGGGTGTTATAGCGGGCATTGAACAGCATAATGATCTTGAAAAATTCAAATTATGTTGAAACTATAGCAAAGACTGGATGGAAAAACTGTAGCTTAAAAACAATAAAACCTCCACAAGGGAGGCTCTATCATCAGAAGGGCTTATAGAATTAAGCTGTTTTCTTTTTCAAATTACGCATCAATTGATTTAGTGTTTCACGGTGCTGTGAAAGACGTTTTTCAACTTGTTGGAATTCAAGTTTTAGCTTGTCATCCATTTGATGAAATTTTTCAGCAACCGCAGTTTTCTTCGCTTGAATTTCCTGTTCTTTGAGTTTTGCCCAGTCATTCAAGGTTTGTGAAAACGCATCATATTCTTGAGAAATACGTTGTTTGGCTGTCGTAATATCATCAGTCATGTTTAGACCATAGATGGCAAGGTCTTGTTCCGCATACTTGAACTTCATAGCCAACTCAGCTTTTTTAATATTAAAGCTAGGGATACGGCGTAAATTTTTAGCAAGACCTAATTTAGAGCAGCTCCAAATCAACCATTTTGTTGGATCGTATTGCCACCATTTCACACCATTACGGTAGTCGTATTGGAAAATGTGGTGATAGTTATGATAACCCTCACCCCAAGTAGCAATAGCTAGCCAGAAGTTATCACGAGCGGTATTTTCGTCAGTATACGGACGTTTACCCCACATGTGACACAGTGAGTTAATAAAGAACGTCACATGATGGCTCAAGATTAGACGCATTAAACCGCCCAATAATAGAACGCCCCACATGTCGCCAACAGCCCAACCAATTGGCACTAAAATCGCCGCATGAACAGCAATTACCAGTGGAATGTAGTATTTATCTTGGAACAAAACGACTTTATCTTTTAACAGATCAGGTGCGTTTTTGTAGTTCGGTTCTGCTGCTGGATAATCACGAAGCATCCACCCGATATGGGCATACCAGAAACCACGATTAATCGAGTATGGATCTTGGTCAATATCGTCTACATGACGGTGATGTGTACGGTGACCAGAAGCCCAGAACAAAATACTGTTCTGAACAGCAAAAGTACCCATGAGCATTAAAATGATTTTTAAAGGCAAGGTTGCTTCATAAGCACGGTGTGCCCATAAGCGGTGATAACCTGCGGTAATACCTAAACTGCTGACACCCAGTAAAACAAACATACTGATCCAAGCAGCGGCACTAAAATCATGATTAATGGCATATAACGGAATTGCAATAACTGCGACAATAGGTAAAAACACCAATGCAAAAATAGCAATCCAGTTCATTGGGGCTTTGGGTAGGGGAGCATTCATCTCCAACAGCACTCCTGAAACCTTGGGAGGTATAGATAGGACTAATCCCATTAATTTTTTAAGGGATTTTAAACGTACAGAATAGTAGCACGGGAAAACCCGTTTTCACCACTGTTATTGTACAGTTGTATTGTACTAAACAGTAACATAATACGACTGAAGTTATTTGACTTTTTGTGGGGTAAAAAAGATGCTAAAAAAACAGCAAAATCGTCAAAATAATCCGCAGCTTTTGGTCAAACACTGTATCTGGGGCGGCTTTCTGATCAGTTGTCTGGGACTCATGGCCTGTCAAAGTTCTCCGACGCAGAAGGTGACTACAAAGTCACAAGGGAAATCACAGGAAAAGTCACATGGCAACAGCGTTGAGCAGCCATTAAAAGTCATTCGCGTAAATGATGGGATACAAGATATTCCATGGACGATTGTGCAAATTGCAGGGCAAAAAGCCAAGTTCTTTCATCATCAACCTTATCTTCAGTTCAATTCGCAATTTCGACAAATTCAGGGAAATACGGGATGTAACACTATCAGTGGCACTTATGTGATTGATACCTTAAAACACAGCATTGATCTGAATGCCCGAGCAGGTTATTTCAGCTGTGATTCGGCTTTGGCTCAAGAGGCTGAACTTTTAGATGCCTTGCAAGCCGCAACACAATTCCAAATAAAAGGGAAACACATGACGATGCAAAACAGTCGGGGACAAACTGTATTGGTTTTGGAAAGAAAATAGACCGATTGAAATATCGACGTGTTGATCGAGAAGTGAATTACACAAATCTAGGTGAATAAAGCAGCATTAAAAATGCTGCATCATTAATTTAGGATAGTCGGTAATTAAGCCGTTAATGCCCCAATCTTTAAGCTGTTTAGCACGATCAACGTCGTTGACAGTCCATACGCTCACATTTAATTTTGCCTGCTGCGTGGCCTGAATAATGTCTGAATTGGCGAGTTGGTTCATCCAACCGATTTGGATACAACCTAATTCAAGTGCTTGTTCAATCGCTTTAAATTTTACGTCTGTTTCAACCAAAAGCCCGCGTTTGAAGCCGGATTTTTTTTGTTGCAAAGCAAGATGAATTTTAGGGTCAAAACTGGTGATCACCGCGGAATGTTCGAAACCTTGGAGCTGTTGTTCCAAGGTTTCAGTCAGCGCTTCAGCTTCAGTCTGTGTCTTCACTGCTTTCACTTCGACTTCAATATGATCGAAGTTATGAATAATTTTGAGCGTTTGTTCGAGCAGTGGCGTCGGCTCAACTTTATTCCATTCTGACCATGTCACTGCATGGTTATACGGTTCTAGTTCAGAACTTTCGCATTCATAAAGATACTTATCTTGGCCGGTGGTACGGATGAATTGATCGTCATGCATCACAATTAAGGCGCGATCTTTTAGTTGTCGCACATCAAATTCAACTGAGCGTATGCCTAAATCTTGAATATATTGGAAACCACCTAGGGTATTTTCAGGTGCTTCACCACGAGCGCCACGGTGACCGATTATGCGCATAAAGGGCCTGCAAAATTGAAAGATAAAAACATAGTGTCCTGTAAGAATGACAGGGAGATGACACTGTTATTTTGATCCGATCATCCTGAAATACAAGAATGATCGGACGAAATGTTTCGATTTATTTCAATGTAAAATAGACTTTTAATTGGTCAAAGGATTTGAGCAATTTTTGAATCCAAAACTTATTGATCAATCGTGTCGTTAATATTTTTCTGCCACAGCACCTCAGAACCACCTTCAGCGCGTTGTAATGTACGCGATGCGACAAATAACCAGTCAGAGAGTCGGTTAAGTAGCTGCAATGACGGTGCTTGAATGTTCTGGTCACGGTTATGTACAGCCATTAAACGACGTTCTGCACGGCGGCAAACTGCACGCGCTTGATGGGCAAAGCTGCACACCAATGTTCCTGATGGCAGGATAAAGTCTTTGAGCATTGGCAGCGCTTCATTCATACGGTCAATGTCATTTTCCAAAAACTCAATTGACACAGGTTGTACCAAGTTGAAGTTTGGAATGCAGACTTCACCGCCAAGGTCGAATAACCAATGCTGAATCAGGCTGAGCGATTTATCCCAAGCCGCTTTGTCTTCAATACTGCTAAGTGCGATGTGCGAACGCAGAATACCAATGCTTGAATTGAGTTCATCGACATCTCCTAAGGCTTCAATGCGTAAATCATCCTTTGCTACACGTGATCCGTCACCAAGACCTGTTGTGCCTGAATCGCCTGTGCGGGTATAAATTTTACTTAAACGGTGGCCCATTTTAATTGTCCATTTTTTGATTAAAAGTTGAATAAATCAGTGTGAAATTAATATCTAACTGTGATGCCAAAGGAAGCCAAACGGCCGCCATTTAAATAGAATTTGCCGTCGAAATTGCCAGCAGAAGCCGTTTTATATTGAACATCGCCGACATTTTGAATATTGGCAAAGAAGCGCAGTTGCTCGTTGGGTTGGTAATAACTATTGAAATCAATCTGAGCATGTCCAGGGATCACATCCTCATCATAATTACTGCTGTCTGAATGGCTGTTCGCACTCAGTGTTGTTGACAGCCCATAATGTTCATCAGCCCAACCAGCTGACAATGCCAGTTTTTGACGTGGGCGGCGGCTCAAATCCAAACCTGTTTTATCATTTTTTGCTTGATTGTAGCTATAACTGGCCTTTGTAAAAAATGCCTCATTGCTCCAATTCACATAGACTTCTGAACCTTGAATGGTCACTGCATCAATATTGGCAAACTTCCAGTTATTGTTGGGATCAGAATCAATAAGGTTATCAATTTCAGTTCTGTAGATAGACAAACCAGTTTTTAGTTGTGGTGTCATTTGTAGGTCTAGCCCAATTTCATAGGATTGACTTTCTTCGGGTTTTAAGTCAGGGTTTGCATAGTCGCCATAATATAAGTCGTTCATGGTTGGCGCTTTAAATGCTGTACCAATATTGGCATAGCTACTAAACAACGGCGTGAAAAAATAACGCGCAGCAACTTGTCCGACCGTGTGTTGACCATATTTTTCATGGTCTTCACGACGAATACCCGCTTGAGTTTTTAATTTATCAGTTTGATATTGGTGCTGTAGATAATAACCCGTACTGTTTAAGTCTTGATGAAAAGACTCTGCAGTTTTTAGCGTTGATGTTTCTAGCTGCCGATGGGTGATGCCTGCAATGATGTTCTGAGACGGCGTCATTTGCTGTTTTGCGGTCAGTTCATATTCAGTGGATTCATAATGGGTCTGTTCAAAGATTTTGAGCTGTTCCAACTCATCTTTAAAATAAGACACGCGAGCATTCAGGGTCAGCTGATCTGTGGGGTTGAAGTGTGACTTCAGGGTTGCAATTTGATTTTTAAAATCTTGCGACTTTTGCTCATATTGCAGTGAATTCCAGCTGTATTGCTCATATTGAGCATTACCTTGGTTTTCAGAATAATCCAATGAAGTGCCAAAGCGTGTTTCTTCATAGCCAAATTTGGTAGACACGCCTTTTTGATTAAAGCTAGAAGCTCTGGCATTTTCATGTTCATGAATCAATGTGCCGTCGGTTTCTAAACGCTGTCCACGAATTTGCGCATAAAAACCTTGCTTGGCTAGGTCTACCCCGACAGTACTTTTATAGGTTTGATTTCCACCTATTTCAGCGCTGATAAAAGCTGCATTTTTTTCAGGGGTTTTGCTAATGATTTGTACCACACCACCAATGGCATTGGTGCCATAAAGGACAGATGCTGGGCCTTTTAAAACCTCAATCTGCTTAATGTCTGTGGTATCTATAAAATTATTTGGCGCTAAACCGCTGGCATCATTATTTAAACGGACACCGTCACGCAATACCAAAGTGTGGTCTGACTCTGTGCCACGTAAAAAAAATGAAGCTTGTTGTCCATAGCCACCCAGCTGCACCATATTGATAGAAGCATCACTCATTAATAAATGTGGAAATGATGCAATTGGTGATTGATCTATGAGCGACTCATCAATAATGGAAATACGTGCTGGCACATTTTCCAATTTTTCTGCAGAACGTGTTGCTGTGACGACAATGGTGTCCATTCTAGGTTGTGTAATGGAATCCGCTGCAACAGACATTTCGGAGTTAAAAATACAAAGCGCAGATATGCCAGCTGCAAGCGCAGTCGGCTGAAAAGGAAAAGGCATACAAAGCTCCATGCATTTACCCCACGTAAATGATTGAGTGATAGAACACGGTCGGCAGGTATCGGACTGGCAAGGTTTCGCTTGCGCACCGTTGCGGGGGCAGTGTTGTAGAAACTTCCCATGCCAACTGTTGTGAATGGTTTAAGTATAGAGAACTCCGATTTATCGAACAATCGAATCCGTCGGGCATTTTAAGATAGCTGCATATACAGCTTGACTTGCTGTGGGGCAGAAACTAATCTGCCCATGCTTCAGGTGCTTCCTTAATTGAGAAGTGAAACTGGGAAGTCAGTCCAGCAGTATAGATCTGTTGTTATCTGACACTGCCCCCGCAACGGTGAATCGTTATTCATAACGTAAGTCCGGAGACCGGCCTGATGCAGACCTATTCATAATGCGGCGGGCGTTATAGCGGGATTGCATGCTTCTGTCTGAAAAATGGCAAGCCATCGCTTACCCAAAAACTGCCTCGCGTTAATCACTTTTATTTCGCACGGGTGGTGCGATCGGGGAATACAGCATGCATTCTTTCTCTAAGACTCTACTAGGGTCGCTTTTTGTTTTATCTCCACTTTCTGCGGCCATGGCAGAAGACCAAGTTCATCAACTTCCAGTCATTACCAACACCGTTGCCAATATTGTTGAGCAAGACTCACAAAAAACTTTGGCAGCAGTGACCGTGATTAGCCGTGAAGAAATTGAACGTAAGCAATTTAATTCATTACAAGACTTATTACGTACTGTGCCGGGCGTCACGTATAGCAATACTGGCGGTTTAGGTAAAGTTACCAGTGTTTCAATTCGCGGTACGGGTAATCGCCATGCATTGGTCTTGGTGGATGGTCAAAAGGTAGGTTCAGCAACGCTTGGTGAAACGGCTTTTGAACACTTCCCAATTGATCAGATTGAGCGTGTCGAAGTTCTGCGTGGTCCGCGTTCTAGCTTGTATGGTTCAGAAGCGATTGGCGGTGTAATTCAAATCTTTACCCGTAAAGGCACGCAAAACGGCATAAAACCATTTGCATCTTTTACCTATGGTTCGCATGAAACGTATCAAGGGAATGTTGGTTTAAATATTCGCCAAAATGATACTTGGGCAACACTGAATGTTGCAGGAACAAAAACTCAAGGCATTGATGCGACAAATATTGCGGAGCCTTATGACCTTGATAAAGATGGCTATGAAAACAAGTCAGCATCTTTACGTATGGGGCATAAATTCAATGATCAGTTTGATATTGATGCAAGTGTTTTAGTTGTTGATGGTGAAAATGAATATGATAATAGGGATGACTGGGGTTCTCCTTATATTGATGCAAAAAATGTGCATAGTAAAATCGAGCAAAATGTTTACAGCATTGGTGCTACCTACAAGCCATTTGATGTGTGGACTACAGGATTAAAGTTAGGTCGCTCTGAAGACAAGTTAGATAGCCGAGATGGCTATCCATCAGTGATCAACACTCAGCGGGACAGCTTATCTTGGCTGAATACATTGAACTTTAATCAGCAAAATACATTGATGCTTGGCTTTGATTATCAGAATGATGAAGTCTCAGGTACTAAAGCTTATGCTGTTAAAGAGCGTGATAACAAAGCTTATTTTGCGCAATATCTAGGTTCATTTGGTAACTTCGATGTGCAAGGTGCAGTCCGTCAGGAAGATAACGAGCAGTTTGGTAATCATACGACTGGAAGCGCAACTTTAGGATATCGCTTCAATGATGCCATACAAACTTATGTCAGCTATGGCACCGCATTCAAAGCCCCAACATTCAACGATTTGTATTGGCCAGGAAGTAAAAGCCCGACATTGGTTCCAGAGGAATCTGAAAACTATGAAGTTGGTTTCAAGGGCGTGGTCAGCAATGTTCAATGGGAGCTAAACGCTTTCCATAATGAAATTGAAAACATGATCGCATGGGCACCAAATGCATCGGGGAACTATGTTCCAAGCAATATAGATAAAGCCAAAATTAAAGGCGCTGAACTATCACTTACTCAGCAGTTGAATAATTTTCTTTGGAATATCAATTATACCTATCAAGAGCCTGAAAATGAGACAGCAGGGTCCCATGGCAAGCAGTTGGTCTTAAAGCCAAAGCAAATCTTTAATGCATCAGCTGATTATACGATGGATAAATGGACTGTCGGCGCTTCAGTTCATGCCGAAGATAAGCGTTATACCAATGCTGCAAATACTGATGAGTTGGGTTCTTTTGCCACAGTAGATACGCGAGTAACTTATCAAGCAACGCCTGAATTCAGTGTTCAAGCCAAGCTTGCCAATATGTTTGATAAAGAATATTCGACCAACTACAGCAATAGCACTTTATTTAATCAAGACGGCCGCACAGCTTGGATAACCTTACGTTATGCGATGAAATAATTCATTAAAATTTCAAAAGGCCCTGATCATTCAGGGCTTTTTATTTTTGCGCAGTAATCATGCTGAAAATCCACGCAATGCATGAAAATTGCATTACAATGATTCGCCTTTATATTCATAGATAGGCTATGAATAGGGCGGAGTCAGAGCCAAAACAACATGCGAACCCGTGCCAAAATCTGCGGAATTACACGTACTCAAGATATTCAGTCTGTCGTCCAAGCTGGTGCAGATGCGATAGGATTTGTATTCTTTGCGCCCAGCCCGCGCAGTGTAACGGCAGTGCAGGCCGCTGAACTGATTCAGCATGTGCCGCCGTACGTGCAGACCGTGGGTTTATTTGTGAATGCGTCGGCTGTGGACATACAGGCTATTTTAAAAATTTCACCTGTAGACATACTGCAGTTTCATGGCGATGAAAGCCCTGAACAGTGCCAAACGATTGCGAAGTCCGTTGGACGCCGTTGGTATAAAGCCATTCAAATGAAACCTGAATTGGATGTGATTGCAGAAATCCAAGCTTTTCAGCAGGCAGGGGCAAGCGCCGTACTGTTAGATGCATGGCATCCTGAGCTGAAAGGCGGTACAGGGCATAGCTTTGACTGGGCACAGTTCCCAAAACTCGATATTCCTTTAATTTTGGCGGGCGGTTTAAAGCCTGACAATATTGAAGAAGCGATTCAAACCACAGGCGCTTATGCCGTAGATGTGAGCGGTGGTGTAGAATCAAGTAAAGGTATTAAAGACCAACAACTCATAGAACGCTTTATGCAAGGAGTCCTTCGTGGATCAGCAAAATAAAATCGACTATACCCAATTCCCAGACGCACAAGGGCATTTTGGTATTCATGGCGGGCGTTTTGTGTCAGAAACTCTTATGGCAGCACTTGAGGACTTAGAAAAACTCTATTTCCGCATGAAAGATGATGCACAGTTTTTGGCAGAATTCGACCGTGACTTGGCGTATTACGTCGGTCGTCCAAGTCCTTTGTATTATGCTGAGCGATGGTCGAAAGAGTTGGGTGGTGCGCAAATTTACTTAAAACGTGAAGACCTGAACCATACAGGTTCACATAAAGTGAATAACACCATTGGTCAGGCTTTACTGGCTAAGCTTTCAGGTAAAAAACGTATTATTGCCGAAACAGGCGCAGGTCAGCACGGTGTAGCAACTGCAACGATTGCAGCGCGTTTAGGCCTTGAATGCGTGGTGTTCATGGGCGCAGAAGATGTTAAACGTCAAGCCATGAACGTATACCGTATGCGTTTACTTGGCGCAACGGTTGTACCTGTGGAAAGCGGTTCAAAAACATTGAAAGATGCCATGAACGAAGCGATGCGTGATTGGGTCACCAATGTTGATTCAACTTATTACGTGATTGGTACAGTTGCAGGTCCACACCCATATCCACAATTGGTTCGTGATTTCCAATCAATCATTGGTCGTGAAGCGCGTAAACAAATTCAGGAACAAGCAGGCCGTTTACCAGATGCTTTAGTTGCATGTGTGGGCGGCGGCTCAAATGCGATGGGCTTGTTCTATCCATTCTTAAATGATGAAGACGTGAAAATGTACGGTGTCGAAGCTGCAGGCTACGGCATTGAAACGGGCAAGCATTCTGCACCATTAAACGCAGGTCATGTCGGTGTACTTCACGGTAACCGTACGTACTTGATGTCGGATGATCAAGGTCAAATCATTGAAACACATTCAATCTCTGCAGGCCTGGACTACCCAGGTGTAGGCCCTGAGCACAGTTTCCTCAAAGATATGCACCGTGTGAACTATGTGCCAATCAATGACACTGAAGCGCTACAAGGCTTCCGTGATTTAACCCAAATTGAAGGTATTATCCCTGCATTGGAAAGCTCACATGCGATGGCTTATGTGACGAAACTTGCGCCGACCATGGACAAAGACCAAATTATTATTGCGACTGTATCAGGCCGTGGCGATAAAGATTTAATGACCGTTGCCCGCATTGATGGCGTGGAAATGGTTGAGATGTAAAATCTCCCCCAACCCCTCTTTAATAAAGAGGGGAAAAGCCCTCCTTTGTTAAAGGTGAGGATCTCAGAATGTATTCTGAGTTCGCAAGGGGAGAGGTTTTTTAGAAAATATCAAAATCGCGCAGAAGTCATTTTGCGCGATTTTTTTTATGACCATAAATGTAAGTCTAAAAAGGCCTACAAAAAACAAGCAAAGTTAAAGTGTGAAATAAATCACAATACTGTGGAAATTTTATTGCTTTAGAAAGACTTTATAACAATGACATTTACCCAATTGGTTCGTGCAGAATCCTTTCCAACCCATATTTCTTGGCAATGGCGTGATACTTTTGCTCTGTGTATTCTTCCGCTGATCTTGCTCAACAGTTATGTCTTAGACCAATTTTTTGGTGTTTCAGCTCAGGTTGCTTTGGGTGATTCGATCTTTCGCGGTATTTTATTTATTGCCGTGTGTTGGCTCTATAAAACGATGCTATATACGCACTGGCAAAAGTATAAACAGGCCTTTTGGCGTTCAAGTCTGTTGGTGGTTGTTGGTGCAGTCGTCTTACAAGTAGTGATTTCTTTTACACGCAGTCTGTTGCCAGTGGGAGAGAACATTGAAAAAGAATCGACCATTGATCCCAATACGATTGCGTTTTTTAGCTTGCTGATCATCAGCCTTGGGCCATTATTTACCGCATTGCTCGAAGATATTATTTTCCGCTATACCTTGCTACAAAAGCTATTTATACAACCGTGGCTGTGGCGATTGATATTGGTATTACTGAACTCAATCTTATTCGGCTTGATTCATTATCATAATTTTAATGGCGATTTGATTGCGACCATTAGTTTTATGGCGGCAGGTCTATTTCTCAACCTCATCTATTTGTGGACGCGTAACATTTGGCATGTCTTACTCATTCATTTCGTCAACAATGCAGTACTCTCTTTAGGCGGCGTGATTTTATTGAAATTGCTTCAGCCCTATGTGGGCAGTTGAAGTCAAAATAGGGGGAAGATTGTGTCCAATTTGTTTATGGTGATGCTCGGCGGACGCCATCCAAGAGCAAATATCGAAGTGCATGATGTCATTCTTGCAGTGGGTAACGCATTAGAAGAGGTTTATCCACAACTGAGAACGGCATGGTTTGGTGAGCAAAAAGGCTTACATGTTGATGCTTGGGCACAGGTACATACGGTCAGCACTGAAAATCGGCATTATCGTATCCAATTTTGTGATGCCGCGCCCCGAGCTGAAGATGAAAAATTATGGCTGATTAATCTCGGGGGATATGATGCCCGTGAATTTGGTGAATTACATCGTTATGTTTTGGTGACAGGACAAAATGCCAGCGTTGCAAAACAACGGGGCAAAGCTTTTTTTGAGTCACATTGGCAAAAACAACATACCGACCGAACCCTAGATGTTGATGATTGTATTGCGATTGATCATGTGTATGGGCGCTATATCGAATTGGTTGAAACCCCGCATAGCCAGCAAAATTCATGGAAAAATGATTACATCTTAATAAATGAACATTTGTGATGATTAAGAGCTGAAATGTCAGCTTTTATATTTTTTTGTGATATTCGCCTGAAATCAGATGGATTGTCTTTTCAGGCGTTAAATAATAGGCATAATAACATTCAGGATTTAGACCTTAAACCTCAATGGAATGGCGTATATGGATTTAATACGGCCGAATGGACAGCCGCATTATGGGCGTTTTAGTGAACTTCCCAATCGCATCGATTTAAGTAAGTATGAATATAAGACACCGTATGGAAAACGACTTGAAGGTTGGCGTAAGCGTTTAAAATATAAAAAATTTAAATTTTGTTGTATTCAGCATGAACATTATACGATTGGTCTAGCGATCGCCGATATCGCGTGGGCGGGGCACGGTTTTGTCTATGTGTATGATCATATTACGAATGAAGTGTTGGAATGGAATTCGATTAATTTCCTATCACGCAATACCGTTTTAGATGAACAACCTTTATTTAATCAGAGTCATTTTATTAAGTCAGGGATTCAACTGGATATTCAGCATGCCAATGGTGTGCGATACATTCAAATGTCAAAACATGGCGAACTCAAACTGAGCGCTCGAGTGTTTTGCGCAGGGACAGATCCGCTGAGTATGTGTAGCCCTACAGGGATTAATGGTTGGACCTATACTCAAAAATTGACGACGTTAGGGTGTGAAGGTTTTTTTATCAATAAGCAAGGCAAGACCATTCAATTCCATGACCGGACATTGGTGTCTTTAGATGATACCTGTGGTTTTCTTCGTCCTGAAACCGCATGGTTTTGGTTATCGTGTAACTTTTGGGACAGTCAAAATCGACGCGTTGGGATCAATCTTGCCTCAGGGGTAAATGAAAGCTTTGGCAATGAAAATTGCCTTTGGGTCAATGGACATCTATATGCCATGTCTGATGTACTGTTTCAGCAACAAGGCGATAATCAATGGAATATTAGCTCATTAGATAACAGCTTAAATTTGATCGTCACCACAGGTTGGCGGCGCTATGAAAACCTGAATTTAAGATTGGTCGGTAGTCAGTTCAGTCAATGGCAGGCAAAAATTAGCGGTACAATTCAACGTGATGGCGAAGAAATAGTATTCTTAAATGAATATGGTTTACTTGAGCAGCACTATGCCAAATGGTGAGTCTAAGCCTATAAAAAAGCCGCAATCGATGCGGCTTTTTTTATTCAATTTTTATTTCGCAGCTTGCCAAAACACTTCCGCAGCTTGAATTGGATCATTGGTTTCTTCATAAGTTTTTAACCAAAGATCATAATTTTGCACAATGGGATGCTGACTCGGATGGAAGTCTTTTTTAAACCAATCTCGATATGGCTTGCTCATTCGGGTGAGGGTGCCATTTTTACCAAAGAACCATGGTAAGCCTTTCATATTTAATTTTAAACGTTCAGTGAAACTAAAGCCGTCATGTTTCAGCATCACATTGGCACGGTATAAGGTAAAGCCGAGCATTAATCCACTGGTCCAGACCAAAGTAAATTTCTTTAAATTTTCATCGACCTTCGCCACATCTTTCATCACATCAAAAGCCACATCGCGATGTTCCATTTCTTCTATCGCATGCCAAATAAATAATGCACGGACATAAGGATGCGCAGATTCTAAGACGGACTTTTGGCTACAGAACGTTTCAGCCATCAGCGCAGTTAAATGCTCGGCGGAAGCCGTCATGGCAATGTTGTATTCTGGTGAGCGCTTGCTCAGTTCAAATTTAAAAATTTTATTCAGACGTTTAATGAACGCATCGACAGGCATGCCTTGTTGTTTCATCAACATATTCATTTTGTCATGCGCCATACCGTGCTGCGCTTCTTGACGAATAAAGTCAGCGACACGTTGTTGTAAATCAGGGTCTTGAATTTGACTGCGGAACAGACGTACAGATTCAATAAAATAGCGCTCGCCATCAGGAAAGGTCAGGCTCAAGGCATCAAACATACGTGTTAAAAAGGGGTCTCCGCCAAACCAATAGCGCGGGATTTCTTCTAACTTAAAATTTAGCTTTGTGCGAACAATGGGTTCGACTTGATATTTGACGATAGCATTCATGATATTTTTTCTGTGCGAGTCGTATTGATTGCAGTATGTCGGAGAAATTGCACTTTGTTTTGACAGATATTGCCAATTTTTATACATTTTACGCCATGAAGAAAATATAAAATGTCAGAATTGGCAGGTCAGAAAGAGGGGCGAGATGGCTGAAATTCAGATCCCAAATGGTTACTTCCAACTATGGAATATGGTCTTACTTGAGCGTGAATTAAACTATACACAGCTCGAATGGATTGCGCCGTATGCTGCGCAAATTCAGCATGTGCTGTCTTTGCCGATCGACTCTCAATCGCCGAATTCTTTTTTTAACAGCATCATGCAACTGACTCAGCAGCATCTGGATTGTCCGCAATTGGTTTTTGAAATGGCCAAGTATATTCGTGCGGAGCATTTTGGGGTGTTAGGCTATATGGCGACACTGAGTAATAGCGTTGCAGATGCTTTGCAATATGTGATGCGATTTAGTCGTTTGGTGATTGATGGGGCGCAAATTGTGCCGATGAATATGAGCCATCAAGATCATCAAATTATACTGTCTTGGCCACAGCATGATGATGAATATGCGTTGGTGAATGAATTGACGATGGCCTGTATGGCACATTTGGCCAAGCAAATTTTTCCAGATTCTTTAAAGTTACTCCGCATTCATTTTGCGCATGCACCGCGGATGGCTCGTTATCACTATGAAAAGTTTTATGGCTGCCAAATGGAATTTTCTACCCTTAAATATTCATTTGTGATTCATGCCGATAGTTTGGATTTAAAGTCAGAACTTGCTGATCCATCGCTGATGCAATTGTTATTACGTCAGGCCGAAGAGGCGATCGCCGCTCGTCCGCAACATGCAGATCCAATTCTACAGATGCAACAATGCATCGCTGATCATCTCAAACGAAAACAGCAAGCCCCTAAAATAGAGTGGTTAGCAGAGGAGTTACATCTGTCAGTCAGAACCTTGCAACGACAGTTAAAGGAGAAAGACACTTCGTTTAAACGGCTTTTGGAGCTGGAACGGATGAAACGCTGTGAATATCTACTTTCACAACAAACCCATTTGACAGATATCGCTTTACAGCTAGGTTATTCAGATCAGTCTGCTTTGGCACGTGCTTTTAAGGCATATAGTGGAGAGACATTGTTCGCGCGAAAGAGAGCCTTAAAATTAGAATAAAACGTGCAGATTTATCGTTAAGAAAAGCCTTTCAAACAACATTAAAAAAAGCGGTCAAACGACCGCTTTTCTTTTAAGCCAAGCTTATGCCGCGGCTTTTAATTTTGGATAACGCAGTAAAATGGCAAGGATGGCAAAGATCGCCAAGACCCAACAGTAATACACACTACCAATCAGTTCCATAGGCGAAAGTTTTGCGATCGAACAAGCCAGTAACAGCTGTGCGCCATAAGGAATGAGACCTTGGACTACGCAAGAGAAAATGTCCAAAAGTGCAGCAGCACGTTTAGGGTCTACACCATATTCTTTGGCGACTTCACGTGCCATGTCACCAGATAAAATAATTGCGACAGTGTTGTTTGCTACAAATAGGTTGGAGAAAATTACC
Source organism: Acinetobacter sp. YH12096 (assembly GCF_013419215.1). NCBI lineage: Bacteria > Pseudomonadati > Pseudomonadota > Gammaproteobacteria > Moraxellales > Moraxellaceae > Acinetobacter > Acinetobacter sp. YH12096. Next base: position 18,037 of record NZ_VPAM01000037.1, read on the forward strand.
AAGAAACTGATACCAATTTCACCTGCGCGTTCAGCACCAACTTTAAAGCAGCGTGTCATGCTGTAAATACGTTGAATCAGCCATTCTAGACCGCCTTCTTTTTGCATAATGGCAGAAATACCACCTAAGAAAATAGAAAGCAGGGCAACTTCAAACATGCCGGTAAAGCCCTCATAAATAGAATTATTTAAGCTTAAAAAATTAAATTCAGGTTGAATCACCAAACCAATCAATCCAGACAGTAAGACACCAATAGTCAGCACAGCAAGCACGTGCAAACGTGAAAAGGCCAAAATAAATACGGCTAAATACGGCAGGATTAGCCACGCATTATAAGCTTTATGTTCAATCGCTTGTGAGCCTTGACTCATGAATAAATAAATACAAATACTGACAATCGATGCAGGAACAGCAATCCAAACATTGACCTTAAATTTATCGCGAAGCTGAACTTTTTGACTGTTCGTTGCAGCAATGGTGGTATCTGAAATCATCGACAGATTATCACCAAACATAGCACCGCCGACCACAGCACCAATGGCATACACCACTTCAATTTCGGTGACTTGAGTAAAACCAAAGGCAATTGGTGCACAGGCTGCAATAGTGCCCATGGAGGTTCCCATCGCTGTGGCAATAAAGGCCGCAATAATAAACAGCATGGGCAGCACGAACTCAGGCGCAATCATCGATAGTCCCAACTGCACTGTTGCATCGACACTACCGATGGCACTGCTGACACTGGCAAAAGCACCAGCGAGCATAAAGACCATGAACATTAAGATCAAATTCGGGTGGCTAGCACCTTTCATAAAGGTATCAATCGCGTCATTGATCTTGCCGCGATAGAGCAAAATTGCCAATACAATTGCAGGAAGAGCAGCGACTGGGGCTTTCACTTGATAGAACGCAAACTCAGTTCCAATGATGGAATGGTAAATACCACTGCCCAAAAAAATGGTCAGAAAAACAATAAGCGGGAGCAGTGCAAATGCCCGAGCAGGCACTTTCACTTGTGAATCGGAGGACATAGGAGATAAAAAAATAAAAGTATGCGGCTAGTATAAAGCAGGTTTTGCAATTTAAGGAAAATTAAAATGTAAATGCTAAGCCTGTTATTTTTAACATTTTTTTGATGATAAAATTAAGTTAATCTAAAACCTTATAATTTTGCCAGATCCTAAAATTAGGCATCTTTGATCATTGTGAAAAAAACTGAAATATCGGTAAATGATGCTTTCGGGTTGTTCTGGAAAATTATGTTTGCATGAGAAATGCCGACGGAGGATTGTATACCCTGTTCAATGGGTAAAAAATAGCGTTACAATGCGATGTCTTGTATTTCGACAAAACCCACATCATAGTTTTGATTCATTCAAGGAAAGTATAACCCTATGTCACGTTTAGCCACTCGATTTGGAACGCTTAAATCTCAACAGCGTAAGGCCTTGGTTTCTTATGTTATGGCTGGTGACCCTCATCCACAAGTAACGGTACCTTTGTTACATCAAATGGTTGAGGCAGGTGTAGATGTGATCGAATTGGGTCTTCCATTTTCAGACCCAATGGCGGATGGTCCTGTTATTGCACTTGCCGCTGAGCGTGCGCTTGCTGCAGGAACCAATACTCTAGATGCCTTGAACATGGTGAAAGAGTTCCGTAAAAACGATACAGAAACACCAGTAGTACTGATGGGCTATTTAAACCCTGTTGAAGTAATCGGCTATGAAAAGTTTGTTGCCTATGCACATGAATGCGGTGTAGATGGCGTGCTCTTGGTGGACCTTCCACCAGAAGAAGCAAAAGATCTAGATGCAGTATTGAAAAAATACGACATGGATCAAATCTTCTTACTTGCGCCAACATCCACTGACGAACGTATTCAGCATGTGGTGAAACAAGCTAGTGGATTTATCTACTATGTTTCTTTGAAAGGTGTGACAGGTGCAGCGACGTTAGATGTTGCTGAAGCTGCGGCACGTATTCAAAAAATCAAATCGTATACTCAGGTACCTGTTGGCGTTGGCTTTGGTATCAGTGATGCAGCATCGGCGAAAGCCATGGGTGTTGCTGCAGATGCGGTGATCGTAGGTAGTGCTTTTGTTAAACAATTTGCAAACTTAGCGCCAGAACAAGCTGTAATCGAAACAGTGAATAAAGTGAAGGAGCTTCGAGCTGCGCTCGATGAGTTAGTATGAGTCAAGACGCAAAAACAGGCAAAATTCTGAGCGCATCTACGCCATGGACAGAGCGTGCGGTACCAGGTATTCATGTACCTGATGAACAGCAAGCATTAAAGGCGACATTTACTGAGCCGACGATTGAATGTCCTGAGTGTCATGCACTTGTGACTCGTACTGCAATGTCATTTAATGCCTACGTTTGTCCGCAGTGTGATGAACACTTGCGAATGAAAGCGCGTGATCGCTTGAACTGGTTCTTTGACCAAGTACAAAAAGAATTGGGTCAAGAATTTAAAGCCAAAGATCCACTTAAATTTGTAGATAGCAAAGCGTATCCAGACCGTATGTCTGAAGCGCAGAAAAAAACCGGTGAAACAGAAGCTTTAGTGGTAATGCAAGGAACGCTGAAAGGCATTCCAATGATTGCGACTGCTTTCGAATTTGATTTCATGGGCGGCTCAATGGGCACAGTGGTCGGTGACCGTTTTGTTCAAGCGGCTGAACTTGCGATTAAAGCTAAACAACCGCTTATTTGCTTCGCTGCTTCTGGTGGTGCGCGTATGCAAGAAGGTATGTTGTCACTCATGCAAATGGCGCGTACTTCTGCTGCCATCCAAAAAATGAAAGATGCAGGCTTGCCTTATCTAGTGGTATTGACACATCCTGTCTATGGTGGTGTGACTGCATCATTGGCAATGCTCGGTGATGTTCATTTGGCTGAGCCAAAAGCCATGATTGGTTTTGCTGGTAAGCGTGTGATTGAGCAAACTGTACGTGAAAAATTGGACGAACCGTTCCAACGTGCGGAATATTTGCTTGATCATGGTGTAGTCGATCAAATTGTCCACCGTCATGCATTACGTGATACAGTTTATCGTATTGTAGCGAAATTGATGAACTTACCTTGAACACAGCACCACTTGCATCTGATTCTTTAAGTACATGGCTCGATTATTGGAGCCATGTTCATGTTACGGGTATTGATCTAGGTCTGGAACGGGTGATTCCTGTTGCAGAACGACTCGGTGTAACCCAGCCTGATGCGAAAGTGCTGACGGTCGCGGGAACAAACGGTAAAGGTTCAACCACGACCACTTTGGCTGCGATTTTAAATGCTCAAGGTTATAACGTGGGGCTATACCAATCACCGCATATTTATCGATTCAATGAACGTGTAAAGCTTCAAGGTGTTGAAGTGTCCGACCAAGCCCTGATTGATGCTTTTGTCGCAGTTGATCAGGCGCGTCGTGAATGTGAATTAAGTTTATCTTTTTTTGAAGCGACCACTTTGGCCGCTTTTGTTATTTTTAAACAGCAACATTGCGATGTATGGGTACTTGAAGTCGGCCTTGGCGGTCGACTTGATGTGGTCAATGTCGTCGATCCAGATGTTGCAGTGATTACCAATATTGGTTTAGACCATACCGATTGGTTGGGTGACACCATTGAAAAAATTGCTTTTGAGAAAGCAGGGATTATTCGTCCAAATATTCCTGTGATTTTTGGTGGGCAGCAAGTTTTACCTGAAGCCATTCGTCAAAAAGTAGAAGATTGCCAAGCCGCTTTACATGTACTCAATCGTGATTATTTTTATCAGTACAGTGATGACGGACAATCTTGGATGTTTGCTTCATCAGGTACAACTTTAAAACTGCCAGTGGGTTCTTTGGCACTCGAAAATATCTCTACGGCTGTAGCGGCAATATTGGCCAGTGGTTTGGTGGTCTCTCAGCAGTCGATCGCTCAGGGGATTATCAATGCCAAGTTACAAGGCCGTTTTGAAGTTAGAGAAATTGCAGGAAAAACGGTGATTTTCGATGCGGGACATAACCCGCATGGTGTTGAATTTTTGTTAAAGCAATTGCGAAATTTCCTCCAGTACAATAAACAATACACAGAAGTGATCAGCGTTTTCTCCATGCTGACTGATAAAGACATAAATTCTGTCGTTAACTTATTGAAAGATACGGTAAGAATGTGGAAAATTGCACAATTAAATGTGCCACGTGCGGCATCTATCACACAATTGGATAGCGCACTGCAGCATCAAGTCGTAGAACATTATGACAATGTGCAATTAGCTTTTAAGTCCGCGCTAGAAGAAACAAAGAATAATCAGCTGATTCTGGTATGTGGTTCATTTCATACCTTAGAAGCGGTATGGGAGTATCTGGAAGAATGTCAATGAATAACAAACAACGCTGGATGGGTGGTGTTGTTTTATTAGGTGGTGGTGTACTGCTGGCCGCACTTTTACTTAAAGGCAAAGAAGAAATACATCAAAATCAAAGCCAAACCCCTGAAATGGCTCAAGTTGAGCAACAAGGTCAGGGTGCGGGTAAAATGTCATCATTGACTGTTGATGTTGAAACTGAAAAGCGTTTGCTCGAAGAACAACGACGTACCCGTGAAAAATCGGTTGCGGAGCAAGAAGCACGTGCAGCAGAATTTTTAGCGATGCAACAACAAGCGGAAGCGGATGCAGCACGTAAAGCAGCAGAAGAATATGCAGCTTTAAACGCACATCGTTCAGCTCAACAAAGTTCGGATAATATTCCGCCCGAATTGGTTGAAGATGAAAAAGCCAAGCAAAAGCGTTTAGCTGAGGATAAGTTGGCGGCTCAAAAAAAGTTAGAGACTCAGTCGGCGCAGCAAAAGGCTGATCAGGCACGTATCGCAGCAGATAAACAAAAAGCCGAAGCAAAACGTAAAGCGGATGCTCAAAAAGAAGCTGAACGTAAAGCACATGCTGAAGCTGAGAAAAAAGCAGCAGATAAGAAAGCAGCCGAAGCGAAGCAACAGGCTGAAGAAAAGCGTAAAGCCGAAGAAAAACACAAGGCAGAAGAAAAGCGTAAAGCCGAAGAAAAACACAAGGCAGAAGAAAAGCGTAAAGCCGAAGCCAAGAAAAAAGCTGAAGCTGAAAAAGCACGTGATCTGTTGGAAAATGGCGATAAGCAATGGATGGTACAAGTTGCTCTAGCTGCCAATGAAGCCAATGCAGATGCCGTCGCTGCAAAATTACGTGCAAAAGGCTATAAAGTGACGAAGAGTCCTACATCTAAAGGCATTCGTATTATGGTTGGCCCTTCGAAGGACCGTGATGCTGCGGACGCAACACGTAAAAAGATCAATTCAGATGCAAGTTTGAATATGAAATCGGCTTGGGTGATTGATTGGGTACCTCTCGATAAACGCTAAGTTTATTTGAGGAATGACCTTTAATAAGATGGATTCAGTAGTTGCTGCTGAATCCATTTTACATTTTCAGGGCTGAATAATCGGTCGATATTTTTCCAAATAGGGAGGAAGCCATAGCCACCTTGTTTCATTTCACGTTTTGCTTCCTCAATGGACCAATGCTGAAAAATAATACGGTACATGGCCACACTCGCGCCTGTACGGTCTGAGCCGTGGTAGCAATGGATTAACACTTTTTGCTGCTGTTGTTCAGCTTCTTTTATGGTTTTCATCACCGCCAGTAAATCTTCACGATCGATTTGCCACGTGTGTATCGGAATATGTACAAATTTAATCTTTTGCGTATCAATGACATTGTTTAAGCGTTCTGGGTCATGGTGCCGTGAACGTAAATTTATGATCACATCGATGTGCTGTTCTCGTAGAACAGGGGCGAGATCTGCATTAGGTTGTTCACTGCGAAATACTGTTGGGCTGATCTGATAAAAATTATGCTGTTGATGAACGACTTTTCCCCAATGCTTAGGACGTTCATTTAACGGTAATGGATTTGATGTCATGCAACCCGTGAAGCTGAAGCTAACACTAAGGAGGATCATTGGCAGGATTTTAGCGGTCATTGCTTGTGTTCTGATAGCGAGCGAGTTCGAATGGGTCATGTGCGCAGATGAGATCGATGTCCGGATGCTGTGCTAACTGCTGAATCTTATGAAGTGTGTGCAGTCGCTGTGTATTGTCGGTGGCAAATAAACGCTCAAGCTGATTTAAGGCCCGCGAATGAAAATTTGGATTTAATTGATGCTGTGAGTAATAAGCATCGCCGCAATATAACAACCAGCGATGGTTGTTTTTAATCGCAATACCGGCATGACCCGCGGTATGTCCCAAAAGTGGGAGCATTAAAATATCCTCTTGAAAAATAGATAGACCGGCAGTGTGCTCTAAGTTAAACCATGCTTGCGTCCCGATGTTTTCGATAAAGTTCCAATAACGATGCTGTTGGAACTGCTGTGGTCGATAGCGCAGTCGTGATTTTAAGCTATGAAGATTTTGAGTGGCATTATATTCACTGGCTAAGACATGCACGGTCGCCTGCGGAAAATCTGAGATCCCGCCAGCATGATCAAAATCTAAGTGTGACAACAAAATGTGTTGAACATCTTGAGCCTTAAAACCTAATTTTTGAATTTGATGAATCGCACTTAGTTGCGGATTAAATTTAATCTGCGCTGTGCGTGAAATAAACCGACCTAAACGATTTTGTGGATGTAAATAATCTTGTAAGCCCAGTCCTGTATCGACTAAGACGAGCCCTTTATCAGTTTCAATGAGCAGGCAATGACAAACCAAATGTGCGCGAAAGCCTTTCTGTCCAAATAAAGGGGCACACGTTGGACAAAAACTACCACAATGTAAATGATGAATTTGATGAATCACGGTTTGTTATTTTCAAGTTTTTCTTAGTTATAACGGATTTGAGAGGTTTAACCAATCTAATCCCTGAGAGGAATTTGTAATCAAAAAAAAGCTCATCCGAAGATGAGCAGGTTGGAGAATGCCAGAACGGGCTCGTCATTCGTTCTGAGGGGAAAACTATAGTAACTATAAGTAGCTATGGTTATGATCCGTAGTTGGCTCTAGTGCTGCGCTTAAAAATAGTTAAAGTTGTATCTTCGCTTGGTCACTCGCAGCAGAACTTCTTATCTTACGCTCGGACAGCGCAATGCTCCGTTTTATTCTCACTTAGGTTGAGGCGTTAAACGAAGGTAAGGCGTAACTGCCTTATACCCTTGAGGAAAGCGTTGTTTGATTTCCTCTTCATCTTTTAATGACGGCACAATCACCACATCTTCACCATGTTGCCAGTTGGCCGGTGTTGCAACTTTATGGTTGTCTGTCAGTTGTAAAGAGTCAATGACACGTAAAATTTCATGGAAATTACGCCCCGTTGATGCAGGATAAGTAATGATTAAACGGACTTTTTTATTGGGATCGATGATCACCAAAGAGCGAACAGTTAATGTTTCGCTGGCATTGGGGTGAATGAAATCATAGAGGGTAGACACTCTACGGTCTTTGTCCGCAATGATCGGGAAGTTCACCGTGGTATTTTGAGTATTGTTAATGTCATTAATCCAACCATGATGGGATTCAACATCATCAACAGATAGGGCAATGGCCTTGACACCACGTTTGCTAAATTCATCTTTTAGTTTTGCGGTAAATCCAAGTTCCGTGGTGCAGACTGGTGTGTAATCTGCAGGATGCGAAAATAAAATGCCCCAACTGTCACCTAAAAAGTCATAAAAATGAATGCTGCCTTCGCTTGAGTCTTGAGTAAAGTCTGGTGCAGTGTCACCTAAACGAATCGTCATGGAATATCCCCGTATTTATTGAATTTGTTTAACTTGAAAATAAATATGAAGGATTTTTTTTATGATTAAAAATAGTGTTTTCTCATTTCTTTATGAAATTTTTTCATATAAAACAGTTTTATTGGTGGATAAAAGCGAAATATCTCACGACAGAGTCACTATGTTGTCTGCAGAAAATTTGTTACATTAGCTTGCCTTAAGTCTCCGGGGCTAGAACCCGAGCGCAGAATATTTAAGGGGATTTTTGTGCAAAACCCTTGTACTTCGAATTTCTAGCACCATAATAACGACTAAGAAAATATATTCATTTGACAAGCAAGATTTAGAGAGTCTATTCATGTTGGCAAGTCTGATCGGAGGAATCTTCGGTACCAAAAATGAGCGCGAACTCAAACGCATGCGTAAAATCGTAGAGAAGATTAATGCGCTCGAGCCGACGATATCTGTTCTAAGCGATGCAGACTTATCTGCAAAAACTGAAGAATTCAAAGAACGTTATAAAAAAGGCGACAGCCTTGATAAATTATTACCTGAAGCGTTTGCTGTTTGTCGTGAAGCTGCAAAGCGTGTCATGGGCATGCGTCATTATGACGTACAGCTGATTGGTGGTATTACTTTACATGAAGGTAAGATCGCAGAGATGCGTACCGGTGAAGGTAAAACCCTCATGGGAACGCTTGCTTGTTACCTCAATGCGATTAGTGGTGAAGGTGTTCACGTGATTACGGTGAACGACTATCTCGCACAGCGTGATGCTGAATTAAACCGTCCATTATTCGAATTTTTAGGTTTAAGCATTGGGATTATTTACTCAATGCAAGACCCAACTGAAAAAGCTCAAGCGTATCGTGCTGACATTACTTACGGTACCAACAACGAATTCGGTTTCGATTACTTGCGTGACAACATGGTTTTTTCTGCTGCTGAGAAAAAACAGCGCAGCTTAACCTATGCCATCATCGATGAGGTCGATTCGATCCTGATTGATGAGGCACGTACACCTTTGATCATTTCTGGTCAATCAGAAGACTCATCACAGTTGTATGCTGCCATTAACAGCATTCCACCAAAACTTCATGCACAAAAAGAAGAGAAGGTACCAGATGGTGGTCACTTCTGGATTGACGAAAAACAGCGCTCTGTAGAAATGACCGAAGTCGGTTATGAAACTGTTGAAGCTGAATTGATTCAAATGGGCTTGCTTGCTGAAGGTGAAAGTCTATATTCATCTGCTAATTTAAACTTGGTGCACCATGTTTCTGCGGCCATTCGTGCGCATTACCTATACCAACGCAACGTGCATTACATCATCCACGAAGGTGAAGTGATCATTGTCGATGAAAACACTGGTCGTACCATGCCGGGTCGCCGTTGGTCAGAAGGTTTGCATCAAGCAGTAGAAGCAAAAGAAGGTTTGGAAATTCAACCTGAAAACCAAACTTTAGCAACTACAACATTCCAGAACTATTTCCGTCTATACAAAAAATTATCAGGTATGACGGGTACTGCAGATACTGAAGCTGCAGAAATGAAAGAAATTTATGGCTTGGATGTTGTACTGATTCCAACCCATCGCCCGATGATTCGTAATGACCAAAATGATTTAATCTATTTAAACCGTGAAGGTAAATACAACGCCATCATTCAAGAAATTCAACGTGTTCATGAAGCAGGTGTTGCACCGATTCTGATTGGTACAGCAACCATTGAAGCCTCTGAAATTTTATCAGATAAGCTGAAAGAAGCTGGCATTCAACATGAAGTGCTCAATGCGAAACAACATGAGCGTGAAGCGGATATTATTGCGCAAGCGGGTTCACCGCGTGCAGTGACGATTGCTACCAACATGGCCGGTCGTGGTACCGATATTCTGTTGGGTGGTAACTGGAAAGCCTTACTGGCGAAGATTGAAGAGCCAACGGCAGCCGATGAAGCGCGTTTAAAAGCTGAGTGGGAACAAAATCATGACATGGTGTTGAACTCTGGTGGTTTACACATCATTGGTTCAGAACGTCATGAATCTCGTCGTATCGATAACCAGTTACGTGGTCGTGCGGGTCGTCAAGGTGACCCAGGTGTATCACGTTTCTACTTGTCGCTTGAAGATGACTTGATGCGTATCTTCGCGGGTGATCGCGTGGTTGCGATGATGCGTGCCATGGGTCTGAAAGAAGATGAAGCCATTGAACATAAAATGGTGTCACGCTCGATTGAAAATGCACAACGTAAAGTTGAAGCACGTAACTTCGATATTCGTAAAAATCTATTGAAATACGATGACGTAAACAACGAGCAACGTAAGATTATTTATTCTCAACGTGATGAAATTCTTGAAGAAGCATCATTGCAAGATTACATCGAAACAATGATTCACGATGTGACTAAAGGCATGATCGAAGTATATATTCCACCTGAGTCTATTCACGATCAGTGGGATATAGAAGGTCTTGAAAAGGCGCTACGTGAAGATCTATCGATTGAACTGCCAATTTCGCAGTGGTTAGAGCAAGATCGTCGTTTGGATGAAGAAGCTTTGGTTGAACGTATTACTGATGAAGTTCTTCAGCACTACCGTTCACGTCGTACGCAAATGGGTGACGAAACGGCTGCAATGCTCGAACGTCACTTTATGTTGAATTCATTGGACCGCCATTGGAAAGAGCATTTGGCAGCAATGGATTACTTACGTCAAGGGATTCATTTACGTGGTTATGCGCAGAAAAATCCTGAGCAAGAATACAAAAAAGAAGCCTTTAATTTATTTGTAAACATGCTTGCTGTGATTAAGTCAGATGTCGTGACAGATTTATCTCGTATTCATGTGCCTACAGCCGAAGAGCTTGCAGAAATGGAAGCTCAAAAACAGGCTCAAGCTGAATCAATGAATCTTCAATTGTCACACAATGACTTTGATAATTTGTTGGCTGAAGCCAACGGTAATGATGTTATCGATGCGCAATATACACCTGCAGAGCAAGTGATTGTTCCGCCAGAAAGTCGTAACTCACCGTGCCCATGTGGTTCAGGTCTAAAATATAAACAATGTCACGGTAAAATTTAAACAGCATTGTTTAATTTCAAATAAATCAGAGCCTTCGCGCTCTGATTTTTTATTTACACTACTGATCTGACCTGAATAGTATTTGCAGTGCAGCGGATTAAATGTTATTTAGTTTCTATCAATAACCGTAAGACGGAAAAGACAATGAAAAAAGTACTAAAACCGTTCATGATTGCTGCTTTGGCTTTGCCAACTTTTACCTTTGCAAACGCTCCTCAGACGACTTCTGTAGAGAAAGTTCAACAAGCAGTTGGTCCAACAACAACTCAAGTACAGATTGGTACTGACGGTCAAGTGACTGTAGCAAGCCCGCGTACGGGTATTCGTTATACCTTTGCCAATCCAAATCGTCCAATCGTATTGCAAACTGCAAAAATTGCAGCAGCCAATGCGGCGAATGCTGACCGTATTGTGGCTGAAAACCCAGCCCTTTCTGCTGCGAGTCAACAAAAAGCGAAACAAGTGCTTCTTGATGAAGCAACTCAGCTTGCGCGTAACTAATTTACGACGAACAGCGATAAAGACCAGTCGAAAGGCTGGTTTTTTTATGTGCAAAAGAAATCCACAATAAAATTACAGCAAAACCGTGCTTCTGCTCGATTTTTTATAGATTTTGCACTAAGCTGTATTTTTTATAACTCATATAGTTGGACGTTGAAAAATGGCAGTTGGTGACGTATCTATGCCACAGATGCATGTGGTGAAAGGTGTAAAAATCGGTTCGGCTGAAGCGTATGTGCGCTATCAGAACCGACGTGACCTTGTCATTTTTGAATTTGCTGAAGGTTCTAATGTCGCAGGCGTTTTTACTCAAAATGCATTTTGTGCAGCACCGGTGCATATTTCTAAAGCGCACTTATTAGCAGGTAATCCACGTTATTTAGTGATTAACACCGGAAATGCCAATGCAGGTACTGGCAAAATTGGCATGGCAAATGCTGAAGCGACATGTGCGAAACTGGCAGAACTGGCTGGTGTTCAAAATACAGAAGTCCTTCCTTTTTCAACGGGTGTAATTGGCGAGCAATTACCTATTGATCGTTTGGTTCAAGGCTTGCAACCGGCATTAGACAGTTTGCAAGAAGACGCTTGGTTGGAAGCTGCAACGGGCATTATGACCACAGATACCACACCTAAAGGTGCATCTGAACAATTTGAGTTAGATGGCGTCCTGTATACCATGACAGGTATTTCTAAAGGCGCAGGCATGATTCGTCCAAATATGGCGACCATGTTGAGTTATGTGGCAACTGATGCACCCATTAGCCGTGAGCTGGTGCAACAGCTTTTGAAAACCACAGTTAACCTGTCGTTTAACCGTATTACGGTGGATGGTGATACCTCAACGAATGACTCATGTATTTTGATTGCAACGGGTCAAGCTGGTGGCGTAGAAATTACTTCAGAATTAGATTCACGTTATGCTGCTGTTTTAGACGTGTTAACACGTGTAATGAAACGTCTTGCACAGCTCATTGTCCGTGATGGTGAAGGTGCGACGAAGTTTATTACTGTGGCGGTAGAAGGCGGCGCAGATACTCAAGAATGTTGTGATATTGCTTATAGCATTGCACATTCACCGTTGGTTAAAACTGCAATCTTCGCATCAGATCCAAACTGGGGCCGTATTTTGGCAGCAATTGGTTATGCCGGTGTGCCAAACTTAGATGTTGAAAAAATTCAGGTCTGGTTGGGTGATGTTCAAATCTGTAAAGATGGTGGCGCAGCAGCAGATTATACCGAAGCAGCAGGGGCTGCGGAGATGGAAAAATCTGAAATCACGATCCGTGTAGATTTAGGGCGTGGCAGTGCTCAAGATACTGTGTATACCTGTGATCTGTCGTATGACTATGTCAAGATTAATGCAGATTATCGTTCATAAGATATTTGATGTTTTTGAAAAGCCTCCGTTGTGAGGCTTTTTTATAAGTGGAACTTTTTAATGACCGGTAAAAAATAGCCAAGTGCCATATTTATGGGTCAGTTGTGAAGCACCTGTGTAGTAGCAGGCATTAAGGGTAGAGAAGACGTTGTGATGAATAATGCAAACAACTTAATTGCAAATGAAGCAAAATCAATTGTACAAGCGCATTTGGATCGTTTGGGCGATGTTAAAGAGCATCACTTAACGGAAGCTGCAAAGCTTGAAAAGTTTGAATTAATTAAAGCGGAACTCAAAAAACGTAACGCTGTCCTTGTTGCACACTATTACTGTGATCCTGAAGTGCAGGAACTAGCAGAACTGACCGGTGGATGCGTTTCGGATTCACTTGAAATGGCACGTTTTGGTCGGGATCATGAAGCAACAACGTTGGTGGTTGCAGGCGTGAAATTCATGGGGGAGACCTCGAAGATTTTATCTCCTGAAAAAACTGTATTGATGCCAACCCTAGAAGCAACATGCTCACTTGATTTGGGCTGTCCTGTCGATGAATTTACCAAATTTTGCGATGCACATCCGGATCATACGGTTGTGGTATATGCCAATACCTCGGCAGCAGTGAAAGCGCGTGCAGATTGGGTGGTAACCTCGAGCTGTGCTGTTGAAATTGTTGAGCATTTAGATAGTTTAGGTGAAAAAATTATTTGGGCACCCGATCAGCATCTCGGTCGCTATATTCAAAAGAAAACCGGTGCAGACATGTTGCTATGGGATGGGGCATGTATTGTCCATGAAGAGTTCCGTGCACGTGGTATTGCCAATATGAAAGCGCTGTATCCCGATGCAGCAGTTTTGGTGCATCCAGAGTCACCAGAATCTGTGGTGGATATTGCAGATGCCGTCGGTAGCACCTCGCAATTGATCAAGGCTGCACAAACCTTGCCACACGAACGTTTAATCGTGGCAACAGATCGCGGTATTTTTTATAAAATGCAGCAAGCTGTGCCGAATAAAATTCTCATCGAAGCACCGACGGCAGGTGAGGGAGCGACATGTCGTTCATGTGCGCATTGCCCTTGGATGGCGATGAATGAATTGGATGGCATTCTGGAAGTTTTACAAAAAGGTGATCAGGAAATTTTTGTAGATCCGGCATTGGCTGAGCGTGCTAAATTGCCTTTAGATCGGATGTTGAATTTCAGTGCCAGTTTAAAACGTTAATTTTTGCTTGAAAAATGATTAAAGTGCTTGATAAATAATCGCTTGAAATGATTTTTTATGTTTTTTTGAAGATAGGTGTTGACGTTAATCAACGTCACGCCTAGAATGCACACCGTACCGCACGATATGCGATACAGCGAAAGCTGAGATGAAACGGAGCATAGCACAGCCTGGTAGTGCACCTGGTTTGGGACCAGGGGGTCGTAGGTTCGAATCCTACTGCTCCGACCAATTTCTCAAGGCAAAAATCGCGTGATAGTCTATGTCATCGGTAATGCGCCTGTAGCTCAGTTGGATAGAGCATCCGCCTTCTAAGCGGATGGTCACAGGTTCGAATCCTGTCAGGCGCGCCATTTTAATGGTGTTCTGATACTAGAATCTGAAACTTGTTGTGATGGTGGATGTAGCTCAGTTGGTAGAGCCCCGGATTGTGATTCCGGTTGTCGTGGGTTCGAATCCCATCATTCACCCCAATTCGGAGCATAGCACAGCCTGGTAGTGCACCTGGTTTGGGACCAGGGGGTCGTAGGTTCGAATCCTACTGCTCCGACCATTTTCTTAAAGAAAACGGTCGATAAAAGATACCGCATACAGCGGTTTTTTTATGCCTGTAATTTAAAATGCGTTATATTGGTTATTCACAAGCAAGAACATGATGGTGGATGTAGCTCAGTTGGTAGAGCCCCGGATTGTGATTCCGGTTGTCGTGGGTTCGAATCCCATCATTCACCCCAACTTTTAAAGTTGAAAGCGGAGCATAGCACAGCCTGGTAGTGCACCTGGTTTGGGACCAGGGGGTCGTAGGTTCGAATCCTACTGCTCCGACCATTTATTTCAAAAACAATACTGTAAAAGATGCCGCATATAACGGTTTTTTTATGCCTAAAATTTATAAACACAATAAAAAAGCCACCATAAGGTGGCTTTTTTATATTTCACTATTTAGGGAATGATCGTGACATTTACGCGACGGTTGATGGCACGATTGGTTTCAGTGTCATTAGAGACCATCGGCTGTTCAGCACCACGGCCAATAATTTGAATATTTGAACTGTTATAACCTTGCTTTAAAAAGACGTTTGCGACGCTTTGCGCACGTTTTTCTGACAGTTGTTGGTTGTAATTGGCTTGTCCAACATTATCCGTATGACCAATAAACTTAATTTTGTTTAGGTCATATTTAATCAGTTGAGTGGCGAGGGTATTTAGTTTGCCTTCTTGGTGAGGTTGTATTTGATAATCATCAAAACCAAATAAAAGTCGTTCTGGTAGGGCAAGTGTCCAACCATCATTGGTCAAGACAAAACCTTCT
Organism: Acinetobacter sp. YH12096; assembly: GCF_013419215.1. Classification (NCBI taxonomy): domain Bacteria; kingdom Pseudomonadati; phylum Pseudomonadota; class Gammaproteobacteria; order Moraxellales; family Moraxellaceae; genus Acinetobacter; species Acinetobacter sp. YH12096. The sequence continues at coordinate 33,269 of NZ_VPAM01000037.1, forward strand.
TTTTTAAGCATACGTGCTTGTTTATAGCTTAAGTTACCTAAACTCATGCAGGCTGTCATAGTAGCCGTGAATGCAAGTATAAATAAAACTTTAAATGCGTTCTTTAACATAGCAAATCCTATGAGTTGGGGTGGTGTAGTGCAATGCACCAATGATTATTCGAAAGTTTAGCATCATACATCGCGCGTTCCGCATCTGCGATCAAATCTTCTGGCGATTTTGCATTTTGGATAAGTGCCACACCAATATTAGCTTGTAATGCAATATTATGTTGCTCATAAACAAATGTGGAACTATAGCAGTCATGTATTTTGTGACAAAAGACTTCGAGTTCCGTCAGGAAGTTTAAGCGATTGATAATAATTGCAAATTCATCACCACCGAGTCGCGCAACGAAAGCATCATCTGGCAGTGCTTGCTTTAAACAGTGTGATGAGGCGCGCAGTACAGCATCCCCAGCTAAGTGCCCATATTGGTCATTCACATGTTTAAAGTTTTCAATATCGACAAAGAACACAGCAGCGTTCGCTTGTAAGTCAAAAAGTTCAAATAGCTTTTCATAAAAATAATTACGATTTGGCAATTGGGTTAATGCATCATGACGTGCTAGATGAATAAGTTTGTCATTTTCTGAAATTAAGTTTTTATTCGACTGTTCGATTTCACTGAGTAAGCCATTAAAGGCGGTACTAAGCGCGTGTAATTCTTGAATATCAGAGTTTGAAACCCGCATTTTATAATCTTTCTTAATGCTAATGGTTTGGGCTGATTCAACAATAGAGCGAACAGATTGCATTAAGTATTGATAAACAGAATTCACCGACCAAAACACAGTAGCTAATAAAAGAATAAAACCTAAAAACAAGCCCAGCAAAATTTTATGGAAGAAACTAACTAAATCTGAAGAGTTTCCATATACGACCAGTTCGCCGTAACTTTTCTGATCATGATGAATATCTAAACGAATCGGTTGGCTAAAAAAGAAATAATCTAAAATCGCTTGGCTAGAGAATGTTGAAATTTCTTGTTGCTCAGCATGAGCAAGCGACGCATTTTGATGGTTGGTAATTTCAATCGATCGAATGGGATACAGTTGAGTGTATTCATTTAAAATTTGACGCATCGTTGTTTGGTCATTAAAGACCACAGCGGGTTGAACACGTTCGTTTATCGCATTTGATAAAATCGTTAAGCTGTTTTTTGCATAGGTATGCATAGTATAAGTGGAAATCACCAAAAAAATCGCAGAACAAATCGTAAAAGTTAAAGCAAAGATAGTGAGCTGCGAACGCGTAAATAATTGGTGTAATGTAATTGGATTATAGAGTTGTTTCATTCAGCTGACTCCGATGACTTCGCCAGTAATAAAACGCGTGGATCAATATGTATTTGTGACTGCGTTAAGCTTTCCATATTAACTTTAAACGAATAACTCTGATTTTTTTTATACAAACAAAATGCACTGCCAGACTCACACTCACTATTGTTACTACTTAGAGAGAGGGCGGGGAAATTAACATGGTTGTTTAAAATACTTTGTTCTTCTTTTGCTGATAGATTGGAAAAAAATAAAACTTGGCAATGACTGGATTTGATGTCATTCACATTGATGGCTGTAATTTTATAAGTGCTGTGGGTTGGTGCAAGTTTTTTAAAATCATTGACTAAACTTGAATTATTAATCACACAAAATTTGGGTGAAGTGGTTTCCCACTTGGCATAACTCAATATAGAGAAAGTGGTTGTGAAAATATTTGCTGTGGGAGCTGTATATAATATGGGTGAAATGGAGCACGCCATTATTAAATAGGCAGTTTTTTTAAAAACAACCATACGAAATCAAAAATTCTTAAATTAAATGGAATGAAAATTGGGTTTATATACGTTTTATTATATGAAATAGGGCGTATATAGCCCAATAATAATACAAAAGAATGTTTATGTGTTTAAAAAAACGACATGCGTAAAATAAATCATAAAAAAGGTGTTGCAACGGTCCTGAAATGCTGTAGAATGCACATCCATCGGCGGTGATGAAGATTAAAACTTCTGATAAAACAATGGCTTGGTTGAATTGATTAAGTTAGGTTTTATTTGATAAGTTTAAAAATAATTTGAATTACTGGTTGACTCTTTAGAAATAAAGAGTAATATAGCCGACCTAGCTTGCTGGTGACGAACCAACAAGAAGATCATTAAGAGATTATGAAGAA
>NZ_VPAM01000038.1:0-34941 GCF_013419215.1 Acinetobacter sp. YH12096
GAGGATCAGAAAGCTTGTTTGAATCGATGTATTTCATCCGCAGATTATGCACGAATGCTAAGAAATCCGGAGTGCAAATATTAACCAAAAAGAAGATCGTTTTTTGATTTATGAAAGAGATCTAATAGCCCAAATAGAGCAAGAATTTATCAAAGCAATTGTTAATAAAGATAAAATTAATTTTAGTAATTTTATCTCTAAAATTAATGTTAATAGTGATGTTAGGGCAATTTTACAAAGTTTAACGGCAAGCTCAATATTTTTATTACTCACATAAGGAAAGTTTTTATGGATGAAATATCTTTATCCCCTTTTCCTGAATGGGAAAGTGAACAACAAATGTTACATGATGGTATATTTTTTAAAAAAACACGTTTTTGTAATATTAATTCTGGGAAAAAAACATGTAAAAAATTTTATGAAGGAATTAAAAATATTAAAGGGTTTCATTCTTGCCCATATAGCTTTACAACTTACGTAGACCCATTAACTAATAAAATTTATAGTGGAATCAGAGTACAAAATAATTATCATCCTAAGAAAATAGATGGATATGTCCCTACAATTCCAGAAAGTTATTTTTTAGAATCAATTACTAAATTAAATCGAATTGACCTTAATCAGTCATTCCTTAATGATAAGGACTCTGATTTAGTCGATTTTTCGATACATGAAATTCGTAAATTTAATCAACAAATAAAACGTATATGTGAGGAACTATTCTTAAACGATTCAGCTAAATTCGATTTACAAGATAAATTTCAAAATATATTTGCATGTAGTTCTCTTATTTCTACTAGGTTAAATATATTTGATATTGAAAAAAATCCAGATCTAATAAGAAACAGACCAAGAAATCAAATTGGCATATATAAAAAGTTCGATAAAGCTATAAAATGCCTAGCTAGCTACGCCCGTGAAAAAAAATTAAAATCAATAAAAAAGGTGCATCTCATTTAACTTTAAACGCAGATCAAGTATTTGATTTTTACCCTACTTACTTCTAGAAAATGCTATTAAATATTCTCCAAGAGATTCTGAAGTGGAAGTTACTTTTACTGAAAAAACGAACTTTTGGACAGAAGTTGTAATTAACTCTGTTGGACCTCTTGTTACACAAGAAGAGCTTGAGAAAATATATATCAAAAAGTATAGAGGACTTAATGCATCAACTTTTAATAGTGAAGGTGGCGGATATGGACTTTTTTTTGTCAAACTGATTTGTGATAGTCATAACATTGAAATCGATATAAAAAGTGATAAAAGCTCTAAATTTATATTTCAGGATATTTGGTTTGCCCCATTCATTGTGACATTAAAATATCAAAGATAAAAAACCTCCCAAATGGGAGGTTTTTTTAACAGTTAAAGATTACTTCGAACCTTTAATCCCTGCTTGTAATAACAACGCACCTAAACCACCAATTTTATTTTCTTGTGGTTTCGCTGCTTGAGGTTTTTTATGACTTTGCGGGCGGTCGCCTTGCGGACGGGCATGCTGTGGACGTTTCGCATGTGGCTTACGCTCACCTCGTTGTTCTTGCTGCACATTGTCACGACGTGGTTGACGTTGTGATTTCGCTGCAGCAGCACCTTCTGCACGCATAGACAAGTTAACACGGTTACGCTCAACATCGACATTCAAGACACGAACTTGAACAATTTGACCTGGTTTCACGACTTTGTGCGGATCTGCAACAAATTCATTTGCAAGTTCAGAAATATGCACTAAACCGTCTTGGCGTACACCCACATCCACGAATGCACCGAAGTTCGTCACATTTGTAACCACACCTTCAAGCTGTAAACCTTCAGTCAACTGAGCCACTTCAGTGATGTCTTCACGGAACTTCGCCGTACGGAACTCTGGACGCGGGTCACGACCTGGTTTCTCAAGTTCAGATAAAACGTCCTGAATCGTTGGCAAACCAAATTGATCATTCACAAATTCTTCGGCGTTTACTTGGCGAATAATTTCAGTATTACCAATAATATCTTTGACTGTGGTTGCTTTCGCTGCCACAATTTTTTCTACTAAACCATAAGATTCAGGGTGAACAGCAGAAGCATCAAGTGGCTCAGAACCATCTTGAATACGCAAGAAGCCTGCTGCTTGTTCAAAGGTCCGCTCGCCTAAACGAGGAACTTTTTTCAAACTTTGGCGGTTGTCAAAACGACCATTTTCTTTACGAAAATCCACAATTTGTTGTGCAATTGATTTATTCAAACCCGCGATATAACCCAAAATTGCAGATGATGCAGTGTTCACATCTACACCAACTGAGTTCACGCAGTCTTCAACTACTGCTTCTAGTGTTTTTGCCAAACCGGTTTGGTTCACGTCATGTTGGTATTGACCTACACCAATCGATTTAGGATCAATTTTCACAAGCTCCGCCAATGGATCTTGTAAACGACGTGCAATCGACACAGCACCGCGAATTGAAACATCCAACTCTGGAAGCTCTTGTGACGCCAATTCAGATGCTGAGTAAACCGACGCGCCTGCTTCAGATACCGACACACGAATCAAGTTTAAGTCTGTATTTGCTGCCATCATTTCAGCCACAACCGCTTCAGTTTCACGGCTTGCAGTACCATTACCAATCGCAATTAATTCAACATTGAATTCGCGGCAAAGGCGCGCAAGTTCAGCCACTGAACCAGCTTTGTCTTCTTTCGGAGCAAATGGGTAAATCGTGCTATGTGCAAGAACATCACCTGATGCATTCACAACAGCCAATTTCACACCCGTACGGATGCCTGGGTCTACACCCAAGGTGCAGCGTGCGCCTGCAGGAGCAGAAAGTAATAAATGACGTAGATTTTCAGCAAAGACATCCATCGCTTCAGCTTCAGCAGCCAAACGTTTTTCAGTCAATAATGAATGTTCAATCGCAGGACGAACTTTACCGAGCCAGAACAATTTTGCAGTTTGTTTTAAAAAATCTGCACGCGCTTGTGGCTGAGCTGTTTCTATATTGTATTCAGTTTCAATACGAACCAATGGTGCTTCATCTTCACCATCGACTTTTAAGCCCAAGACATTTTCTTGACGGCCACGGAGCATCGCCAGTAAACGGTGTGAAGGGACTTTGTTTAAGCTTTCAGAGAAATCAAAGTAATCACGGAATTTTTTACCGACTTCCTTTTTCTCATCACTTGCAACTAAACTTTTCAACACTGCAGTTTTCGCAAATGTCGCTTTTAGCTCAGTGGTTAATGCAATATTTTGTGCCCAGTCATCAATTAAAATGTGTTGAATCGCGTCTAATTGGCTTTCAACATCAGCATAATCTTCATGACTAAAACCCGCTAAAGCTTCGGTTGGATCAACCGCTTCATTAAAGATTTTTTCAGCGATTGGGCCTAAACCCGCTTCTTTGGCTTTAAATGATTTACTGGTACGTTTTGGACGGTACGGTGCGTAAATCTCTTCTAAAGCATTTTTAGTTTCTGCTGCATTCACGCGAGCAAGTAAGTCATCAGATAACTTGTTTTGTTCTTTTAGAGATTCGATTACCTTTTCACGGCGCTCAAATAAATCACGCAGGTAAGTCAGACGTGTATCAAGCTGACGTAATTGAGTATCGTCCAGACCTTGCGTCACTTCTTTACGGTAACGTGCGATAAATGGAACACTGGCACCTTCATCAATGAGCTTGATGGCAGCTTCAATTTGATTTGGACGTACGGCAATTTCTTTTGCCAACTGCTGAACTAAGTCAGTCATCGTATTAGATCCCTGCAAGGATAAGTTCTAAAAGCCATGATTATAAAGACCAAGACCATAAAATCCACAATTGTTTTTATAAATTTATTCGTGGTTTTTAATGCCAATTCATCTCAAATACACATTTTTTTACGAAACTGACTATGAAACAGCAAATTAGCGAGACTTAGACAAGCAAACTGATTCGAACAACATGTATACATTTGGTATCTATGTCTTGATTTTAACTGCAATATTTGTTGCTTTAGAGCATAGTAAATTTATATAAATGAATCGTATACTCAAGTGAAATCGACTTTTTGTTTACGATGACAATAAAGAATAAGGAGCACGTCATGAGTTTAGTTGTACCTGCTGAAAAAACAGATGCCGTACAAGCCGAAACCGACCGAGTCGAACGCATTCTGGTTGTCGATGATGATGTGCGTCTACGCACCCTCTTACAACGCTTCCTAGAAGATAAAGGTTTTGTTGTCAAAACCGCACATGATGCGACTCAGATGGATCGTCTGTTGCAGCGGGAACTCTTTTCCCTGATTGTGCTCGACTTTATGTTGCCTGTTGAAGATGGCTTGAGTATTTGCCGCCGTCTGCGCCAATCTAGCATCGACACCCCGATCATTATGCTGACCGCTCGTGGTAGCGATTCAGACCGTATTGCTGGACTTGAAGCCGGTGCAGATGACTATTTACCAAAACCATTCAACCCGAATGAGCTTTTGGCACGTATTCGTGCCGTATTACGTCGTCAAGTGCGTGAAGTTCCGGGCGCACCAAGCCAACAAATGGAAGTGGTGTCTTTTGGTCCTTGGTCACTCGACCTGTCTACTCGTACATTAACCCGTGAAGGTCAAGTCGTCACATTAACAACGGGTGAATTTGCCGTACTCAAAGCATTAGTTCAACACCCACGTGAACCACTGACACGCGACAAGTTAATGAATCTTGCTCGTGGTCGTGAATGGGGTGCTATGGAACGTTCAATTGACGTTCAGGTTTCTCGCCTGCGTCGTTTGGTTGAAGAAAACCCAGCACGTGCGCGCTATATTCAAACTGTTTGGGGCGTAGGTTATGTCTTTGTTCCAGATGGTGCTGAATAAGCCATAAAATAAGACCTGAGAATCGAGCCACCGTACCTCATGTCCGGAAATGCCATTCGCTGCTGTCTGAGTCACTTAAAATTGAATGAATAAAAGTAATGTGCGCGAGTTCAGCGAATGGCAAAAATTTTGGTTACTTTTTTAAAAAGTAACATAACGAACTCCTCCCAAAGAACGTTCCAGCAGTAAGATTCCATCGCAAAGAATAAAAACTGCCTTTCAAAAAATTTGCTTAAAGGATTCTGCGTGAAACTCGAACCCATCGACCCACAGGAATTTACCGACTACGTTACCTACTCCGAAAAAAAACGGACACCTTGGGAACGCTTCCTCGATAAAATCAAACCCCGCTCTGCAGCCATGCGGACCACCGTATTGGTCTTATTTGTGGTGTTTTTTAGCCTGTTTATGTCCTTATGGTTCTTTTGGCGCACACTCTATTTACCCGAAATTCAACAACATGCTCGTTACCTCGCGGTCGAGCTTGAAATCATTAACAATCCTGATTTACGGATTTTTCATAACAATGCCGAAGTGGATGTCGACGACTGGATGCGCAACCGTGTCGGGATCGAATATGTGACCGATCCGAAAGAATTCCCCAATGTCAAAGACAAAGTCATTGCAGAGTTCTTTACCAATCAAATTGAAAAGAAACTGGCCAAAGAAATGCGCATTGATAATGCGACCGTGTATTTCCAATTTAAACCTGACCCACGCATCTGGATTCAAACTCCAGAAATGAATGGCAACTGGGTTCGCGAGCCTTTAAAAACCTATGCCAACTATAGCGCAGAGCTGATTTTAGGCTGGTTATTGGGTATTCCTCTAATTGCCGGCATCATTATTTTAACCTTGGTTCGTCAGCTCAACCGTCCGCTAAAACGTTTACAAGATGCGGCCAACAACTACAGTAAACACGGCACTGCCCCCTATTTAGAAACCAACCATGGGCCACAAGAAATTCGTGAAGTGAACCAAGCCTTTAACCACATGGTCTACACGCTGGAACAAACTGAACGTGACCGTCGTATTATGTTGGCCGGTATTTCCCACGATTTGCGTACTCCGCTGACCCGTATTCGACTCAGCGCAGAAATGATGCCTGATGATGACTTTCTAAAAGAAGGTCTGATCTATGATGTTGAAGATATGGATGCGATTCTGAATCAGTTCATTTCGTATATGCGAGATGGTTCAGATGAAGTTCCGCAAGATACCGATTTAAATGCGTTATTGCAGGAATTAGTGATTCAATTTAAACCCTTAGATATTCGCTTTGAACCCCAAGACTTACCGATTATTCAAGCACGCAGCCTGTCGTTAAAACGGCTAATAGGCAATTTAATCAATAACTCAAAACGCTATGGTGCCGAGCCAATTGAACTGTCTACCGAATATGAAGGCGACCATATTCAAATTCGCGTTGCCGATAATGGCGAAGGGATTCCAGAAGACCAAATTGAAGACCTGATGCAACCTTTTGTACGTGGTAATGATGCACGTACCATTCAAGGCAGTGGACTCGGTTTAGCCATTGTAAAACGTATTGTGGATATTCACGAAGGTCAACTTTCAATTCACAATCGAGCAGAAGGTGGACTCGAAGCGATCATTTCTTTACCACTGCAAAAACTCGAAAATGATGAAATATTAAACAACAGCCCATTGGAAAAAATTAAGCAAAGTTTAACTGAACGCTTTTAACAAGCGTTCAAAAAAGCAACGAACAGTTTTGTTTAAGCTTTAACCATTGATATTTTTAACTTTATTATTCAGTAGTTTAAAAAACATAATAAAATCTTATACCCACATTTTTTCAAAAAATTAGACCTTAGCCTAACAGGTATGCAAAATGGCTTTTTTGATCGGTACAATCCGTATCAGTTTTGAGAATTTCACGAGAGTATATGATGTCTTTAGATCGCATCCGTTTAGCTGCCCTTCACGACAAAGTTATCAGCGCAGAAAAAGCTGCTGAATTCATTCAGGATGGTATGACGGTAGGTATGAGTGGTTTCACACGCGCAGGTGAAGCGAAAGCTGTACCTTTAGCGTTGGTTCAACAGGCTCATGCTAATCCTCTTAAAATTACCCTAATTACTGGCGCGAGCTTGGGTAACGATTTGGACAAAAAATTGACTGAAGCAGGTGTTCTTGCTCGTCGTTTACCGTTCCAAGTAGACAATACATTACGTAAAGCGATCAACAAAGGCGAAGTAATGTTCATCGATCAGCATTTGTCTGAAACAGTTGAACAAATGCGTAACCTTCAGCTTAAAAAGCCTGATGTAGCAATTATTGAAGCTGTTGCGATCACTGAAGATGGTGGCATCATCCCTACAACTTCTGTAGGTAACTCTGCAAGCTTCGCAATTTTTGCTGAAAAAGTGATTGTTGAAATTAACACCAACTTAAGCCCAGCATTTGAAGGCTTACACGATATTTATATCCCAACATATCGTCCAACACGTCAAGCTATTCCATTGACTCATGTTGATGAACGTATTGGTACACATGCAATCAACATCGATCCTTCAAAAATCGTAGGTATCGTATTTAACAACGAATTGCATGACTCTCCATCTACAGTTACTGCCCCTGATGATGAAACTCAAGGTATTGCAAACCACCTGATCACTTTCTTTGAAAAAGAAGTCGCTGAAGGTCGTTTACCGAAAAACCTAGGTCCATTACAAGCAGGTATTGGTTCAATTGCAAACGCAGTATTGACTGGTCTTAAAGATTCAAACTTTGAAGACTTGATCATGTACTCTGAAGTACTTCAAGACTGTACATTTGAATTGATCGACGCAGGCAAAATGAAATTTGCTTCAGGTTCTTCTATTACGCTTTCTGCGAAATATGGCGAAAAAGTATTTAATAACCTTGAACAATACAAAGACAAACTTGTATTACGTCCACAAGAAATTTCTAACCACCCAGAACTTGTACGTCGTTTAGGTATTATCGGTATCAACACAGCACTTGAGTTTGATATCTACGGTAACGTGAACTCGACTCACGTTTGCGGTACAAAAATGATGAACGGTATTGGTGGTTCAGGTGACTTCGCACGTAATGCGCACTTGGCGATCTTCGTGACTAAATCAATTGCAAAAGGTGGCGACATTTCTTCTGTTGTTCCATTTGCTTCTCACGTTGACCATGCAGAACACGACGTTGACATCTTGGTTACTGAACAAGGTCTTGCTGACTTACGTGGTCTTGCCCCACGTGAACGTGCTCGTGCTGTAATCGACAACTGTGCTCACCCAAGCTACCGTGCAGCATTGAACGATTACTTCGACCGTGCATGTGCAAAAGGTGGTCAAACACCTCACCTTCTACGTGAAGCATTGTCTTGGCACATCAACTTCGAAGAGAACGGCCATATGTTAGCTGCTCAACCTGAAGTGAAAACTGCTTAATTGACAGTGAACTAAAAAAACGCTCTTCGGAGCGTTTTTTTATGGCTTTTATTTTTCAATATGACTTATCAAGTCTGCAAAACTCGACTAATCTAAATTGGTCAAAATACATGCTAAAACAAAAATTATGTTTATTATCCGCCCCTATCTCGAATCTGATTTAGATGATGTGATTGCACTTTGGGAACTGTGTGATCTGACCCGCCCATGGAATAACCCTGAAATTGATATATTTCGAAAATTGGCTCAACGTGATCAATTATTCTTGTTGGCGGTCAAAGATGATCAACTGATTGCAACTGTCATGGGTGGCTATGATGGACACCGAGGCTGGGTCAATTATCTTGCCGTACATCCACATTTTCAACGTAATGGCGTCGCTACCGCCCTCATTCAACAATTAGAAAAACGCTTAATTGCTTTAGGCTGCCCAAAACTTCAATTACTGATTCGCCAAGACAACATTGACGTACAAAATTTTTATGAACAATTGGGCTATGAAGAGGTTGAAGTGATTTGTTTGGGTAAACGTTTAATCACGGATTAATCGTTCGACAAATCTTCATTCAATCCTTGTAACAAAATCAAAAAAAAACCGACATTGCGCCATCGAAACAAAAATGGATTGCATTGCTTGGCTTTAAATTTTAGGATTTGCCCCCATCATTTTCCCAGAACATAGAAAAGAGATTTCCCATGCGTGTAGATATCTGGTCAGACGTGGTTTGCCCATTTTGTTATATTGCGAAAAAACGCCTTGAAGCTGCTGCCGAAGAATCGGGTGTAGAGCTTGAAGTGTTTTGGCATAGCTATCAACTTGACGCAGATGCGCCCGCTCGCCTAGAAATTTCTAATACTGAACGTCTAGCTCAAAAATATGGCCGCAGTATTGAAGAAGTTGAAGAAATGCAGCGCAATATCGCCGAAATGGCAAAAGCTGAAGGTATTGAATTTAACTGGCAAAAAGCCAATTCAGGCAATACTTTCAACGCGCACCGCTTGATTCATCTTGCACAAAGCAAAGGTCTCGGCAGTGAAGCCAAAGAAGCTTTCTTCTATAGCTATATGACGCAAGGCTTGGCCATTGGTGAACGTGAAACCTTAGAAGACGTTGCATCTCGTATTGGTCTAAACCCTGTTGAAGTCGATGACTTATTAGACTCAGATGAATTTGCTGATTTCGTCAAATACGACGAAGAAGTAGCACGCGATCAACTTAAAGTTACGGGTGTACCGTTCTTTGTGTTTGAGCAACGCATTGCTTTAGCAGGCGCTCAACCGAAAGATGTATTTAAAAAAGTGATGGACAAAGCTGCGGAACTCCCTGAGCTTGCTCCTACACCTGTCTGTAATGATGAAAGCTGTGAAACACCTGAAAAATAATTCAGCGCGTTCAATCAAAAATCCCCGAACTTCGGGGATTTTTTATGATCAGTTTTTAACATCAATAAAATGAAACTTATTCCACCAAGAAGCTGATTTTTAAGTTCACTCGATATTCCGCAATTTTATTGTCTTTCACCACAACTTTTTGTTCATTAATCCATGCACCCTGAACGTTCTTTACGGTTTCAGTGACTTTATTAATTCCCGTTTGGATTGCATCTTCAAAACTTTTTGTGCTACTTGCATTTACTTCAACGACTTTAGCAACAGACATTGTATTTATCCTCATTGTTATGATTTTGAATCTTCATCATATGATTAAGTCACTTATTTTGGTTATTTTTTAAACATCAAAACAGCAAAATATTACATGTCTTACACAGGAGTGAATTCCACTTCGAGGGATTACAAACTGACCATCATTTATTACATGCTTTCTGTTTAAGCCAAGGCCACTACCGATTAGGCTAAAAGCTTCATTCTTCAAACGATCATGCTCGGGAGTAATGTCATGACTATTGAACCTCAAGCAACTTCTGCTGAAACCGAACTATCTACCAATACAACCCCTCAAACAACCACCAACGAGTCGCAAACAGGGAAGAATAGCTTTCTCTCACGTTTTTCTCCGACCGTCAAAGGTGCTGCGATCGGAGCTGTTGCAGGCAGTATATTGCCTGTTTTTGGTACTATTAGTGGTGCCATTATTGGTGGTATCGCAGGCAAAGTCTATGAAAAGAAATGTGCCAAACATTCATAGATTTTTCATCTATATCTGAGTGATACGCCGCTGTCACTCAGCTAATAAAAACTCTAGAGCAATAACTCTAATAGACTGTTTTATATAAATATTAAATCCTACCATTTATCTTGTGTTGCCGAATCGATCATTTTTAATTGATTATTTTTTGATATTATTTTCACATAAATTCAAGTGATTAATTTTCTCCCTGACTCAATTTTTGAGTTACTAATGATTGATAGGAATACACAAATGAACGCAATCAAATATGCTATGGCTGTTGCTGTGATGGCGCTTTCTGCAACTGTTTCTGCACAAATCGTTTACGTACCAGATTTTCCAGTAAAAAAAGCTGTAACTGCTGAAACTGCCAATGCAGAGAGCCAAGCTCCAGCTGCTGATACAACTGAAGTTATAACAAACACAGAAAAAAAAGCTTAATTTTTAGCTGATTTTTCCATAAAAAAACCGATGGCTCCCACCATCGGTTTTTTATTTTATGTGCCTTTACTTTGGGCTTTATTCTTTACTTAACATTAAAAATGAACATCTAAAAGCGCTCGATCGCTGATGATGACTTCAAAAAAATTGATCCAACTATGCCGCGATAAAATTTGCAAAGCGTATCTTTAAGCTAATGATTTGGTATTATTTTTAAACAAAATGCGCATTAATTGTCATATTTAACGCTTAATTTGTAGAAGCTGACATTTATTTCCATGTTTTTTTTAATGAAATCTCTATAATCAAATGAACTAATCGACTTCTTTATTTTTAAATTTACATTGTCCTATGCAAGAACTTCAGGCACTGATACAAGGAAAAATTTCACCGCAGGTCATAGATATTGAGCACCTGATTGAATTGGCCAATACATATCGAAACCCGAATTCGGCTGAATATAAATTAGTAGAACTTGCAACCAATATTGTATTGGCTAAATATTTAGAAAAAGCACAAAAAGTCCTTTAGGAAGTGGACAAATGAATTTACAAGACAAAGTACAATTAATAAAAGAAATCCATGTACTGACCCATCAACTTGAACATCGTGCTTTGAGTTTTTATGAAACTGCGCTTTCTAAACGTCGGATTCATGAAATTTTTGCCTTATGCGATGAACCGATTTTTCAAAAGCAAATATTAAGTTATCGTGCATTAACTAAGCCACAAATGGCTGCCACTGAATTTTCCAAACAAACGCCATATTCATTGTTATTTCGTGGCTATTTTAACCATGATGCTGCACTTGAAAATGCTTTATATCAATATCCAGAGATGGGTTGGGCCTTGCTGCATGACCATGAATTAGGTTGGCAAGTGTGGATGATTCCAGCCAAACAGCGCACGGCTTTACTCAGTGAATGGGGCAATTTTAACGAATGCTATGATTGGTTAATTGAACAACAACAGCTATATAAATGTTTAATCAGTGATACCGATCTAAGTCTACATACCTTACGCCTAAAGGATGAAATCATTACAGCGCCAAGCTGTGTTGCCGCAAGTGTGGACGACCTACTGCCAATTGAAGCGATAAATAAAGACGGTTCTGTCGATCTAGATCATTGCGATAAGCAAATCAATGAAGCGGATACGTTGCTTGATAACTCAAATACAAATAAACCAGAGCTTTCTGCACCTGATACCGTTCCTCTTGTTCTAATTGAGCAGCCAACACATGCCCCATCGGAGGAACATCTCAACTCGACAATGGCAGGCGTTGAACTTCCTGAACAGGTTCCAATCGCTCAATATACCGCTCGCGTTCAAACGCTGCAAAACATCGATGCGCAATTGGCCTTGTATGAATTGCAGTTTATAGATCAGCCTGAACTCACAACGCAACTTGATGTTCTATTGCATACGACAGATGGTACAGATTGGAAAAACCAGCCACTGTATTTAGCAGAGCAAATCAATATCGAAGGTCGCTTCATCAAATATCTCTTGTTGTTTGGTGCGCAAACGCAAATGGAAGCCATTCGACTCTCTCAGCTGTTTTGCCAACAACATCAACATGAACTTGCTGCGATTAAAGTCATGACCTGGGACAATCTAGAACAACTCTGTGCTGAACCTGATCAGCTCTATCAACAGTCTCAGCAGGCTGAAATGATTTGGTCGCAAAACGACTATTACCCCTTTATCCCGGCACAATTAATTCATACGCAAAAATTCATTCATTTTGATGAACCTGAACCGACGCTACATACCCCGTTGTTATTATTACAAGAACGTCAAAAAATACGGTTAATCCACGGTCAAAAACGCATGGCACTCTTGCGTACCGAACAAGCCCTTCCCTATTTGATCCTCCATCGACAGCAAGGTTTAAATTGGCAGAGCATCCAAAATGTGATCCAACAATTGCCTCAACCCATTGATGTGATTTCGCTTTATCAAGCACTTAAGCAAATGACCGAAGAATAATTGCATTTATTTTGTAGTTTGGCTTGCATTTATCCGACAAAAATAACAAAACTACAGATGCAGGATACTCAGATGATAATTAAATAGAGCCAAAACATATGCATAAAAAACAACAGTACTTTATTCGGACTTTGCTTTTTTCCGCATCAATGAGCTTGATGTATCAAGTTGCTTGGGCCAATGAAACTGATGCTGTCGTCAATGAAACTGAGGGTGAACATTCGCAGGATGTGCCTGTAACTGACCAAAATTCACCGTATATCACGCCAAAGACCTATGATTTTTTAGATCAAATTCCACGTTGGATTGATGCAACACCGACCTTCTTACCTGAACAATCAGATCACCCCATTGTTCCGACAACAGAACAAACGGAAAGTAATAGCTGGACCGATAAGCAACAAAAAAAAGTTCGTCAATGGGCAGATCGCACTGCAGTCAAAATGGACCATTGGTTTGGGAAAAGTGAGCCAGAAAAGCCTGCCAATGCAACCCTACAGGTCATTTTAGATAACAGCTGGGATAAACATGACGGTTACGAAATTAAGCCACGTATACGAGGAAAAATTAAACTCCCGACCTTGGAGAAAAAGTTAAGCGTCGTGTTTGGTGATGACTCTTTGGATAATGAGCTTGAAAATAATGCCGCGATTACCAATGAAAATCCGGATGGACGAAACGATAAACATTATGACAATAAGCAAGCGCGGGATGACAACAGTTCGCTCGCGTTACGTTGGTCTGAAATTTCAGATCGGCTTCCATTTGAAACCGATGTCGATCTCGGCTTACGATCTGGAGATGACCTATATGTCCGCTTAAAAGCAGCTAAAAAATGGCAACTCGACAACGACTTTAGCTTTTTAGCCGAACAAATTTATCGCTATGGCATCGACAGTGAAAATTATCTGAGAACCAATTTAGAATTAACCCATGCCCGTCCAGGCCAACCCTTTATCTCAAACCAATTCAACCTGACTTATGCAGATGCACAGGATGATGATCTGAAATGGGATAACTTCAGTTACCGCCAACACCAATTTTTTAAAGGTAACCGATTCAACTACGGACTGTATACAGGTGGTTTTTACAATAACGATCAACTGCGTTTAAACAGTTGGGGACCCTATGTATCATGGCGACAGCCCTTTCTGCGCGAATGGTTTTATATCCAAGGTGATCTCAACTACCTCAACAACCATCGTGACGATAAAAGCCACTTTGTGGGCGCTTTAGTGCGCCTTGAAGCCTTGTTCTAATACCCTCTATTTCACAGCGAATAAAAAGCCCATCTCAACAGGATGGGCTTTTTTTAATTACTCAGGTTCAATTTTTCTTAATCACACGCACACGATCATTACGTACAATACTCGGCTGTTTTTCAGCGACTTTTTTCACTTTAGGAAAACTATACTGAATACGATCATTTCGCATCACACGGCGACTATCTACAAAAGGATTGATATCATATTGTGCGATTTGTTTTGAAACCTGCACACGGTCATTACGCACCATTTTTTGCTTAGAGCTGTCTGCCTGAGCAGATTGCATGAGGCCCATAGACAGCAGCGAGCCCATTACAGCGATCACTAAAATTTTCATCTTAAGATTCCCAATACTTAATGATCGTTATTATAGATTAATTATTTATTTTTAATTTATTTTAAAGATTAAAACATGGACGTTTTTATTCATGTGCTCTATCGAAAAACCAAATAAAAAACCTCCCGAAGGAGGTTCATTTCATATCTACCGTTACTTCAGCAATAAGCTGTTAATCCGTTTGATATATTGGGCAGGATCTTCGGGTAAACCACCTTCAGCAATCAACGCCTGATCAAAAATAACATTTGCTAAGTCATCAAACTGCGCCGAACTTTCTAATTTTTGCACCAACGGATGGGATGGATTGATTTCCAAGACCGGTTTTGACTCTGGAACCGCTTGTCCTGCTTGTTTTAGCATGCGAACCAACTGAGGTGATAACTCACCTTCAGCCACCACCAAACATGCAGGAGAATCAACTAAGCGTGTGGTTACACGAACCACTGAAGTTTTATCTTTGAGCGATGCTGACAATTTTTCAACCACTGGTTTAAATTGTTCCGCTGCGGCTTCAAGTGCTTTTTTCTCTTCAGCATCTTGCAAGTCACCTAAATCAACCGCACCTTTAGCGACGTTTTGTAATGGTGTTCCATCAAACTCAAAAACAAATTCCATCGCCCACTCATCCACTCGTTCAGTCATGAGCAGCACTTCGATACCTTTTTTCTTGAACAATTCAAGTTGCGGAGAGTTTTTCGCTGCATTCAAACTATCAGCAGTCACATAGTAAATTGCCTTTTGGCCTTCTTTCATGTTGGCTTTATAGTCCGTCAATGACGTCACGACTTCATCGTTACTGGCAGTGGCAAAACGTAACAATTTTAAAATACGCTCTCGGTTTGCCATATCTTCGCCCAGTCCTTCTTTTAAAACTGAACCAAATTCTGCATAGAAGGTTTTAAATTTTTCTTGATCTGCAGCATCTTCTGATTTTGCCAAAGCATCAAGTACGGTCAAAATACGACGGGCGTTACCTTCACGAATCGTTTTCACGTCGCGACTTTCTTGTAATAATTCACGGCTTACATTAAGTGGTAAGTCTGCGCTATCAACCACACCTTGAACAAAACGTAAATAATTTGGAATCAAATTATCCGCATCATCCATGATAAATACACGTTTCACATAGAGCTTAATTCCTGCTTTAGCTTCACGTGTAAAAATATTGCTTGGTGCGCGAGATGGAATATAAAGTAACTGTGTATATTCCGTACTTCCCTCTACACGGTTGTGTGTCCATGCAAGCGGAGCTTCAAAATCATGGCTCAGGTTTTTATAAAACTCAGTATATTGTTCTTCACTGATCTCATTTTTATTACGCGTCCATAATGCACTTGCTGAGTTAATCGCTTCCCACTCATCCGTCAGTACATATTGACCAGGTTTTGCTTCTTCGCCTTCGGCAGCTTCCTCTTGTTGCCAAACTTCTTTCTGCATCTCAATTGGCAAACTAATATGATCAGAGTATTTATTAATAATCTGCTTAACTTTGTAACGATCTAAATAATCTAAAGCATCCTCGCGTAAATGCAAAATGATGTCGGTTCCACGTGAAGCCTTATCAATTGGCTCTACATCAAACTCACCTGTACCATTACTAACCCAACGTACCCCTTCAGCGGCATTTACCCCAGCACGACGTGATTCCACTGTAATTTTTTCAGCAACAATAAAACCTGAATAGAAGCCCACACCAAATTGACCAATCAATTGTGCATCTGACTTTTGATCACCCGTAAGCTTCGACATAAAATCTTTAGTGCCAGACTTAGCAATCGTACCCAAATGATCAATCGCTTCTTGTTGTGTCATACCAATACCATTATCCGAAATGGTAATTGTCTTCTGCTCTTTATTTAAATGAATACGCACATGTAAATCTGGATCATTTTCATAATATTCAGGATGGTTAATGCCTTCAAAACGTAATTTATCGCAGGCATCAGATGCGTTTGATACTAACTCACGAAGGAAAATTTCAGGATTTGAATATAAAGAATGTGTTACTAAATGCAGTAACTGAGCCACTTCCGCTTGGAAGCTGTGTTTTTGAGATTGTTGTTCGCTCATCAGTCTCTCCGTTCATACTGAGTAAAATTATCAATTGCCTATATGAATGGAGGGACTTCACTATTTTTCAATAGTGTGAATGGAAAATTTTTATTCTGTCGCACTAAATTTTAAGGTTTAAAAAGGTCCTTGTTTATAAACGCGGTCCATGTAGAGATCCAGTTTTTGCTGCCGCATTTTATATACATCACTTAAACAACTGACATTGTCACGGCACTGATCGCGTAGTTGTAGCCATTTTATTTGTTGATCTTGAATTGCACCACGTGTCCCCATGGGAACCAAATGACGAATAATCGTATAGGTTGTTGCCATTTTGACATCGGCATCATTAATACTACGGTTATCACAAACCGCATGTTCGGTAATGGTTTTCGCCTTTTTACAATCAAAACTTGCGGCATAACTTGTCGAAATAAAATAAGCACTGCCCAAGACCAGCATACCCTGAATAATTTTTTTCATCGTCTTTTCTCTTCATCCAACTTGCTGATTTATCTCGACTCTAACACTTCTACCTAAATTTTCTATTGCCTATTTGTTCAATTCGATCAACTGATGAATGGAATATGCTGCATAAAAAACCCTGCCTAATGGCAGGGTTTTAAGATCAGTTACGCTTTAGAATTTGTAGCTATAACCAATTGTATACACCATTGGATCGATATCTAAATCAAAAGTTGTAACACCTTTAATTTCAACTTCTGGACTGATCTGTGCATAACGCGCATCAAAGAAAACACCCCAATTTTTAGCATCAGCTGGCTGGTAATTAAAGCCGATTTGACCTGCAAAACCAAAGTCTTCTTTTACTTTAACTTTACCTAAATCTGATTCTTCATCCCAAGCAACAAATGCTGTACCACCCACACCGATATATGGTGTGAAACGTGTAGAGTTTTTGAAATTATATTTCGCAGTAATCGTTGGCGGTAAGTGTTTAAGCTTAACAGCCTTTTCACCGTTTAACAGCACATCATGATTGATTGGAGTTGCCAAAAGCAATTCTGCTGAAATGTTGTCGTTAAAGAAATATTCCACCGATGGTGTAAATGCATATTCATTGTCTGCTTTTACAGTCGCAGCACCGTCTCGGATATCAGAATCTGCTGTAGGCGCGATTACAGAAGCACCAACTTTCACTTGCCAACCTCCGGCCATCGCTGAAGCAGACACACCCAATAATGCAATAAGAGCAGCTTGTTTTAACATTTTAAAGCAACCTTCTAGAATGAATAATTAATATTAAACATTAGTATTAAAATTATGCAACATTATTATTTTATAAACTCTTACATTATTATATAAATTACTGTTATATATGATTATTTATTTTAATCATAGCATATAAGTTGGTTTTATTTTTTCATAATTTTTATTAATTTATCATTTATTATATACCAACCTTTTTAATCAGAATTAATCATACTTATTATTTTAATCCAAGCAAAACCCTCAGATTTAAACAATAAAAAAGGTGATTATATAATCACCTTTTTAAGCATTTTTATATTTAAAAAATTTAAAGTACCATCGCTGCAATCCAACCAAAAATCATTAACGGAATATTGTAATGAATAAAAGTTGGTACCACACTGTCTTTCATATGATCATGTTGACCATCCATATTTAAGCCAGATGTTGGACCCAATGTCGAGTCCGAGGCCGGAGAACCCGCATCACCTAATGCCGCTGCTGTACCAATCAACGCAATAGTCGCCATTGGACTAAAACCAAATTGAATACAAAGTGGTACATAAATAATGGCCAAAATTGGGATTGTTGAGAATGAAGAACCAATACCTAAGGTAATTAATAGCCCTATCAATAGCATCCAAAATGCAGCTAGACCTTGACTATCACCAATCCATTGCACAGATGCCTCTACCAATGCAGGGACTTGGTTCGTCGCATTGATTACCGATGCAAACCCTTGAGCCGCAATCATAATAAAGCCAACCAATGCCATCATACGCATACCTGTAATGATCACATCATCTGCTTCTTTCCATTTAAAGATGCCTGCAAAACTTAAAATACCAACACCTACTAAACCAGCAAGGATCATTGAATCGGAATATAACTGTGCAACTAAAGTTGCAACGATCGCTACGCCTGCCATGATAATAGTGAAACGAGCAACTTGCGGTTTACCCATTTCATCACTTTCTACAGTGCCGGCAATTGTATGATGTGTTTGCTCAACTTGGAGATTTTCATACTCCCTTGGTTTACGGTAAGTATAAAAAATCGCAATCAATAAACCTATAAACATACCAAATACAGGAATGGCCATCGCACGAGGTATTTGGTCATAGCTAATATTGAAACCATAAGGCTTACCAAAGGTATTAATGTTTTGTCCCAAAATATCATTCAAGAAAATGGCACCAAAACCAAAAGGAACCAACATATAGGTTCCCACCAAACCAAAGGTCAACACGCAAGCAATTAAGCGACGGTCAAGCTTAAGATGGTTAAATACACTGAGTAATGGTGGGATCAAAACAGGAATAAATGCAATATGTACAGGAACTACATTTTGAGAGCAAATAGCGGCAATAGCTACAGTTGCAAAAATCACATATTTCACACGATTTTGCGATTTAATATTACTTGAGCCTTTCAGCTTCGTAATCATTTGATAAGCCAATAAATCTGGCAAACCTGAACGTGCTAAAGCCAATGCAAATGCACCTAATACACCATAAGCTAGTGCAATCTGAGCACCATTACCTAAGCCGCTGTTGAAAGCTTCAATGGTTCCATGAAGACCAAGACCGGCCAATAAACCACCAGTCACTGCACCAATAATCAATGCAAATACAACAGGCACACGAGCCAGTGACAGCCCAAACATGACTGTAATTGCAGCAAGAATAGCGAACATAAGAAAAAAAGAGATAAAGAAAAATACTATTTTATCAGAGTTTGTTCGCTATTTAGCCCCCTATCGATGAAACTGCCACTGTTGAACGATTTACTTAAAGCTGCTGTGATTGCGCAAATTGAGCGATGTAACTTGCAATTTTTTCGGGTTGGCTCAGCACGGCCCAATGATTGGCATTGACTTCAACTACAGATAAATCTTCAACCCAATTAGGTAATTCTTTAATGTAATCTGGACTGACAAAATTATCATGTTTCAACACAATCGCTTGTACAGGACAGACGGCATAACGTTGTCTAGGCTGAGTTAAGCGGGGAATAAAATTAGCACGGTAAAGCGCAATACCGTGTTTACCATCATGCTGAATATTATGATTCAAAGGCAATTCTTGAGTACGTTCTAAATCATTCACAATTTTTCCCCAACGTTCAGCATTCAAAAAATGCCACGCCGTCGGTGCCAAAAATGGTAATTGGAATACCCCGATGTACCATGACTTACTTAATAATTTGAGTAATTTTTTCTGCTGATGCTTAAAGCTATTTCTGAGCAAAAATGCCGCATGATCCAAACATGGCCCAGAAATAGTTGAATAAGACAAAATACGTGAGCGAAATTTTGGCTCAGTTACCGATTCCCAAGATTGGATAGAGCCCCAATCATGCGCGGCCAAATGAAAACTACGCTCGCCTAATACCGCTTGCGTCACACTATCCAAATCAAGTGAAAGTTGTTCTAAACGGTAATCTCGTATTTTACGGGGCACAGAGGACTGCCCTGCACCTCGCACGTCATAGGTGACGATATAAAATTCAGCAATAAGATGTTCAATAACCGGTTCCCATACTTCCTGATTATCAGGATAACCATGAACCAAAACCAATGCTGGCTTTGTTTCATCACCCCATGTCTTCACATAGAGCCGTTGTTGATCTGTGGTATTCACCCATTGCGTATTTAGTGGTTGCATTCTTCTTGTCCTTTTATCGATTCCATCGAATTGACGTTTTATTTGTGAACATGGGCAATGTGATCAATGCCACAGTTTGGAAACTCATTTAGTATGCAAAGTTCAGCATAAAAAAAAATTGACCCAGTATGAGCATAATCCAGAAAATAATGACAATGCCTATTGTCTCTAAATTCTTACTCAATCATTATGCCCCTTATAAAGGTGCTGGCATTTCGATTGATAAAATTGATCTCGCCAATTATCACATTCGCGTCAAAATGCCATTAACTCGTAAAAATCAAAATATCGTCGGTGTACATTTTGGCGGTAGTCTTTATTCAATGGTTGACCCATTTTATATGTTGATTTTGATGCATCACCTTGGCTCACGTTATATCGTGTGGGACAAAGCGGCAAATATCCAATTTTTATCTCCCGGGCGTGGAACGGTATACGCTGACATCCAGCTCGCCCCAAATGAAATCAATCATATTAAAAACTTAGCAGATAACCACGCACCTGTTTTACGGAACTATAGCTTAAATATTTTTGATGAAGCAGGCTTACGTATCGCTGAAATTCAAAAAACGCTATACATTCGTCGCAAACAACCCCGTCCACGCAAATAAAAAAGGCGCTTATCTTTAAGCGCCTTTTCATTCAATTTTAGCGGATTGGATTAGCGATTTTGCTCAATTGCAGCACCTGCGCCACCACCGATTGCACCACCAATCGCAGCACCGGTGTTACCACCAAAGATACTTTTACCGACTGCAGAACCAATCGCACCACCTACACCACTATATGTGGCATTTCGGTTTGAACCGTTTTGAGTTTTACTACCGACAGCTGCACCAGCACCACCACCAACGGCTGCACCTACACCACCACCGACGTTATTACCCACACCACCACCAATGGCACCACCTAAAGCTGCAGCACCAATACGTTGTTCATTTGGCGACATGCTTTCACAACCAGCAAGCATTAGGGTCGACATCATCGCGACTGCGCATACGCTCATTACTTTTTTCATTGTGATGTACCTTGTCTTCTTCAATACCTATGATTCTAAAACCATTATATGAAACAATTAAACATAGCTTGTTACGGCTTGGAGCATAAATGCTGCATTTTGTAAAAAACCACGCCTAATCGCTCACGAATCACTCAGGGTTTTCATCCAAAATCATCAAATCTTTTGTGGTTTCACCATTTTCAGTCAGCACAGCATGAGAGAGTTTGGCTTTGCTTTCTGGATCTGTTGCCTGATCTAGTTTTAGCGTGCGTTTAATCGGTTCCTGCCCTTTCTTAAACTCTACACCTTCTGCATCAATATTGGTGTTTTGACGAATAATCTGACCGTCCTGCTTCACCGTAGTCTTGGTTTCAATTTTAGAAGTCGGGATGATGACACCACCACGTTGTACTACTGGAATCGATAATTTCTTTTCAGAAAAATCACTTTGGTGATCTGAAAGTTCAATTTCACGTGCCACGATATCCTGACCTTTATTGGTCATTTCTAACACTGTTGCAGTTACTTGGCGTACAGGTTCTTGACCTGCAACACGGCGAATCACTTCTGTTTTTAATACCGGAACTACAGCTTTATCTTCTACCACAATCGAATTGGGCATAGGTGCAGCAATCGCTGTCAATGAGCTGAATAATGCAGAAACTGCGAATAATTGTTGTGCGAATTTCATCAAAAGACCCCGTTATGTTTAAATTTAAAAATCAAGAGATGTGTTATGTTCTATTTTTACTATAGGAAATAAATCAACATTAGGAAAGCTTTAATTTTCAATTCGTCCGCATAAAAAAAACCACCCGAAGGTGGCTTTTTTGGAATGATTTAAGGGCTAATTAAAGACCGTTAAATTCATCGCTAAATGCTTGGCTTAACGCTTGATCTACATCAGAGAAATCATTGTGAAGCTCAAGCTCTGCAGCTTCAGACTCTTGACGACGACGTTCTAAGTGGTAAGCCAAACCTGTACCCGCTGGGATCAGACGACCTACAACTACGTTTTCTTTCAGACCACGTAATTCATCTTCTTTACCTGTTACAGCAGCTTCAGTTAACACACGAGTTGTTTCCTGGAACGATGCAGCAGAAATGAACGAGTCAGTAGAAAGCGACGCTTTGGTAATACCCATCAATTGACGTTCAAACTTCGCTGGGAACTTGTTCTGAGCTGCCACAGCTTGGTTTTCTTGAACAACGCGGATGTATTCCACTTGCTCGCCTTTGATGAAGCTTGTATCACCACCGTCAGTGATTTCAACTTTACGAAGCATTTGACGTACGATCACTTCAATGTGCTTGTCGTTGATTTTTACACCTTGCAGACGGTATACGTCTTGAACTTCGTTCACGATGTAGTTTGTAAGCGCAACTTCGCCTTTCAAACGTAAGATGTCGTGTGGATTTTGCGGACCATCAGAAATGGTTTCACCACGGTTCACATGCTCGCCTTCGAACACGTTAATCGTACGCCATTTCGGAATTAGCTCTTCATAAATCTCAGAGCCATCATCCGGAGTAATCACAAGACGGTTCTTACCTTTGGTCTCTTTACCGAAGCTTACGATACCTGAAATTTCAGCAAGGATCGCATGTTCTTTCGGTTTACGTGCTTCGAACAAGTCAGCTACACGCGGTAGACCACCGGTAATATCACGTGTGCGTGAAGATTCTTGTGGTACACGACCAATTACGTCACCGACGCCAATTGTTTCGCCATCACGAACAGTCAGAATCGTATTTTGTGGCAAGAAGTAGAACTGTTCGCCGCCATCTGTTGTATCCAATACAACAGCTGGACGCATATCTTTACCAGATGCTGGACGTGAAGTTACTGGAAGTACTTCAATAGTCGTCATACCTGTTGCATCATCAGTTTTTGATGTCACAGTTACGCCATCAGCGATTTGGCTGAAACGCACTTTACCTGCAACTTCGGTAACCAATGGATGTGTATGCGGATCCCAAGTCGCTACGATACCGCCAGCTTCCACAGCTTCGCCATCTTTAATGATGATTGAAGCACCGTATGGAATTTTGTAACGTTCGCGTTCACGACCGATGTCATCCGCGATACCGATTTCACCTGAACGTGAAGTTGATACCAAGTGACCTTTAGCGTGTTGTACTGTTTTCACATTGTGGAAACGTACTGTACCTTTGTTACGAACTTGTACGCTGTTAGCAGCAGAAGTTCGGCTCGCAGCACCACCTACGTGGAACGTACGCATGGTTAACTGTGTACCTGGCTCACCAATTGATTGAGCAGCCATTACACCCACAGATTCACCTGGATTCACCAAGTGACCGCGAGCAAGGTCACGACCGTAACATTTCGCACATACACCGAAAGTAGATTCACAGTTTACAACTGAACGTACTTTCACTTCATCGACACCTTGCTCTTCTAAGTAGTTTGCAAGTTTTTCGTCGATTAATGTATTACGTGGAAGAATCACATCATCCGAACCTGGTTTCTTCGCATCTTCAGCAAGTACACGACCCAATACTCGAGTACCTAAGTTCTCGATGACATCGCCACCTTGAATGAATGGAGTCATTACAAGACCGTCGAAAGTACCACAATCTGGCTCGGTAATTACCAAGTCTTGTGCTACGTCAACCAAACGACGAGTCAAGTAACCTGAGTTCGCAGTTTTCAATGCAGTATCGGCCAAACCTTTACGTGCACCGTGTGTTGAAATGAAGTACTGAAGTACGGTCAAACCTTCACGGAAGTTTGCTTTAATTGGTGTTTCAATGATCGAACCATCTGGTTTTGCCATCAAACCACGCATACCCGCTAACTGACGAATCTGAGCTGCCGAACCACGGGCACCTGAGTCAGACATCATGTAAATCGAGTTGAATGATTTTTGTTTCTCGTCTTCACCCTGTTTGTTTTTAACAGTTGTGAAAGACAAGTTGTCCATCATCGCTTTCGCTACTTGGTCGTTTGTACGCGCCCAAATATCGACAACTTTGTTATATCGTTCGCCGGCAGTTACGAAACCTTGCTCAAACTGTTGTTCGATTTCACGAACTTCAACTTCAGCTTTTTCGATAATTGCTTGTTTTTGTGGCGGAATTAACATGTCTTCCATACCAACAGACACACCTGAGTGAGTCGCTTGACGGAAGCCCAAGTACATCAATTGGTCAGCGAAGATAACAGTATCTTTTAGGCCTAATTTACGGTAGCAAGAGTTGATCAATTTAGAGATGTTCTTTTTAGTCATCTCAACGTTGATTTGTTGGAAATCCATACCTTCAGGTACAACTTCCCAAAGTAAACAACGACCTGGAGTTGTGTCTACAACAATGGTTTGTTGTTCACGGTTACCATTTTCGTCAATGACAGTTTGGTGTACACGTGCTTTTACGCGAGCGTGTAAATCAACTTGACCTGTTGCAAGTGCACGGTTTACTTCGTCAGTATCCGCAAACACCATGCCTTCACCTTTGGCATTGATCGCATCACGAGTGATGTAGTACAAGCCTAAGACAACGTCCTGAGAAGGTACGATGATTGGCTCACCGTTCGCAGGAGAAAGAATGTTGTTTGTTGACATCATTAACGCACGAGCTTCTAACTGAGCTTCAAGTGTTAATGGTACGTGTACCGCCATTTGGTCACCGTCGAAGTCGGCGTTAAATGCCGCACAAACTAACGGATGAAGACGGATTGCTTTACCTTCAATCAGGGTTGGTTCAAATGCTTGAAGACCCAAACGGTGAAGTGTAGGCGCACGGTTCAACATCACTGGATGTTGACGAATTACGTGAGCAAGTACGTCCCAAACTTCTGGAGTTTCACGCTCAACCATTTTCTTCGCAGCTTTAATGGTTGTCGCTTGGCCAGCCGCTTGTAGTTTCGCGAAAATGAATGGTTTGAATAATTCAAGCGCCATTTTTTTCGGAAGACCACATTGGTGCAGACGTAAAGTTGGACCTACAGTAATTACCGAACGACCAGAGTAATCGACACGTTTACCCAATAAGTTTTGACGGAAACGACCTTGTTTACCTTTGATCATGTCTGCCAAAGATTTAAGAGGACGTTTGTTCGAACCGGTAATTGCGCGACCACGACGACCGTTATCAAGCAATGCATCTACAGACTCTTGTAACATACGTTTTTCGTTACGTACGATAATGTCTGGTGCTGCAAGGTCTAAAAGACGTTTTAAACGGTTGTTACGGTTGATTACACGACGGTAAAGATCGTTCAAGTCAGAAGTTGCAAAACGACCACCTTCTAGAGGAACCAACGGACGAAGATCAGGTGGAAGTACTGGAAGTACATTCATCACCATCCATTCTGGTTTGTTGTTCGACTCTTTGAACGCTTCCATCAATTTCAGACGTTTAGAAGCTTTTTTAAGCTTCGTTTCTGAAGTTGTATTTGGAATCTCTTCACGAAGACGTGAAATTTCAGCTTCAAGATCGATGTCTTTCAACAAATCTTGAACTGCTTCTGCACCCATTTTCGCAGTGAATTCATCACCGTGTTCTTCTAAAGCAGTGAAGTATTCTTCATCGTTTAGAAGTTGGTATTTCTCAAGTGGAGTCATACCTGGGTCAGTTACAACGTATGATTCGAAATACAATACACGTTCGATATCACGTAAAGTCATGTCTAAAAGCAGACCAATACGGCTAGGAAGTGATTTTAAGAACCAAATATGCGCAACTGGAGAAGCAAGGTCAATATGACCCATACGCTCACGACGTACTTTTGCAGTTGTTACTTCAACGCCACATTTTTCACAAATGACGCCCTTGTATTTCATACGCTTGTATTTACCACACAAGCATTCGTAATCTTTTACTGGACCAAAGATTTTGGCACAGAATAAACCATCACGTTCAGGTTTGAACGTACGGTAGTTAATGGTTTCAGGCTTTTTAACTTCACCATGAGACCACGACTTAATCATTTCTGGTGACGCAAGACCAATACGGATGCGATCAAACTCTACAGGAGCATGACCGTCTGAATCCGTCTTTTTGCGCATGATATCGAGCAAGTCTTTCAATTTTTTTCTCCGTGTGTTGTGGAGATTTTCACTTCACAACTGGGTCACAAATATTGTTTTTTAACTGAGAAATCCCCCTTGCCCCTCTTGATTAAAGAGGTGAGAAGCACTGCTTCGCAAGGGAGATTCAATGGAGCTAATTAGTCACCATTTTTCAGTTCAATGTTGATACCTAAAGAACGGATCTCTTTGGTCAATACGTTGAACGATTCAGGCATACCTGGGTCCATGTAATGGTTACCATCTACAATGTTCTTATAGATACGGGTACGACCTTCAACGTCATCCGACTTCACAGTAAGCATTTCTTGAAGTGTGTATGCTGCACCGTAAGCTTCGAGTGCCCATACTTCCATCTCACCGAAACGCTGACCACCGAATTGTGCTTTACCACCAAGCGGCTGTTGAGTTACTAGAGAGTAAGAACCAGTAGAACGCGCATGCATCTTGTCGTCAACCAAGTGGTTCAGTTTCAACATGTACATGTAACCTACAGTTACTGGACGGTCAAAACGTTCACCTGTACGACCATCATACAATACTGTTTGACCAGTACGTGAAATGCCACCAAGTTCTAACAATTCTTTAATTTGTGATTCTTCAGCACCATCAAATACTGGTGTTGCTAAAGGAACACCTTTACGCAAGTTACCTGAAAGCACCAAGATTTCTTCATCAGTCAAGCTATCAAGATCTTCTTGTTCGCCACCAACTTTGTTGTAAATCTTGTCTAAGAAATCACGAAGCTCAAGTACAGTACGTTGCTCTTTCATCATCTTGTCGATTTGATCGCCAAGACCTTTAGCTGCCATACCTAAGTGAGTTTCAAGAATCTGACCCACGTTCATACGTGATGGTACACCCAGTGGGTTAAGTACAACATCAACTGGAACACCGTTTGCATCGTGTGGCATGTCTTCTACAGGTAAGATGTTAGATACAACACCTTTGTTACCGTGACGACCCGCCATTTTATCACCCGGTTGGATGCGACGTTTTACAGCCAAGTAAACTTTAACAACTTTCAATACGCCAGTTGTCAGTTCATCACCTGTAGAAAGTTTGCGTTTTTTCTCTGCAAATTTCTCGTCAATTTCAAGGCTCTTCTCTTTCAAGAACACTTGAATTTGAGTTAAACGTTCAGCAATCGCTTCGTCGACTGGTTGGATTTCAATAAGATCAACCAACTCAAGACCAGACAATAACTCTTCAGTTAATTTGTCACCGCGTTTAGTTGTACCGCCACCGTTAGATTCTTGACCTTTCAATAGACGAACAATACGTTCACGAGCCGCTTCTTCGAAGATTTTGTATTCTTCTTTCAAGTCTTTACGGTAAGCATCAAGTTGTGCTTTCTCAATTGCTTGAGCACGTTCGTCTTTTTCAAGACCGTCACGTGTAAATACTTGAACGTCAATTACAGTACCTTTCACAGATGAAGATACGCGTAATGAAGAGTCTTTTACGTCAGCCGCTTTTTCACCGAAGATTGCACGAAGCAATTTTTCTTCCGGAGTTAACTGCGTTTCACCTTTAGGCGTTACTTTACCGACAAGAATGTCACCCGCAGTAACTTCAGCACCGATATAAACGATACCTGATTCATCCAATTTAGAAAGTGCAGCTTCACCCACGTTCGGGATATCCGCTGTAATTTCTTCAGCACCCAATTTGGTATCACGTGCAACACATGAAAGCTCTTGGATGTGGATAGACGTTAAACGATCTTCTTGAAGTACACGCTCTGAAAGTAAGATCGAGTCTTCGTAGTTATAACCGTTCCAAGTCATGAACGCTACACGCATGTTTTGACCCAATGCCAATTCACCGCCATCTGTTGATGGACCATCAGCAAGAACGTCACCACGTGCAACTTTGTCACCTAAACGTACAACAACGTTTTGGTTGATACATGTATTTTGGTTCGAACGGGTGTATTTGATCAGGTTGTAGATATCTACACCTGCTTCGCCTGCCACCATCTCTTCTTCGTTTACACGAATAACGACACGAGAAGCATCAACGAACTCAATACGACCACCACGTTTCGCAAGTACACACACACCCGAGTCATGCGCTACGTTTGCTTCCATACCTGTACCAACAAGCGGTTTGTCAGCACGTAAAGTAGGAACAGCCTGACGCTGCATGTTTGAACCCATCAATGCACGGTTGGCATCATCGTGTTCAAGGAACGGAATAAGTGATGCCGCTACAGATACCACCTGCTGAGCAGATACATCCATATGCGTTACTTTTTCTGGTGGAATACGTACGAATTCACCTTGGTGACGTACAGATACGAATTCTTCAGTTAAGTTACCGTCTTTATCGATACCAGAATCGGCCTGTGCAATCACAGTACCTACTTCTTCAATCGCAGAAAGGTATTCAACGTCATCCGTTACACGACCATCAACAACTTTACGGTATGGAGTTTCCAAGAAACCGAAGTTATTACATTTCGCATAAACAGAAAGTGAGTTGATCAAACCAATGTTTGGACCTTCAGGAGTCTCAATTGGACATACACGACCGTAGTGAGTTTGATGTACGTCACGTACTTCGAAGCCCGCACGTTCACGAGTCAAACCACCTGGGCCCAATGCTGATACACGACGTTTGTGTGTAATTTCAGACAATGGGTTGTTTTGGTCCATGAACTGAGACAACTGGCTTGAACCAAAGAATTCTTTGATTGCCGCAGCAACTGGTTTCGCATTGATTAAATCTTGCGGAGACAAGTTATCAGTTTCAGCTTGAGATAAACGTTCTTTAACAGCACGTTCAACACGAACTAGACCAACACGGAATTGATTTTCTGTCATTTCACCAACAGAACGAACACGACGGTTACCCAAGTGATCGATATCGTCGACTTCACCTTTACCGTTGCGGATTTCAACTAATGTTTTCAATACATCAGTGATGTCTTCGTTCGAAAGAATGCCTTCAACTTCACGAGACTTCTGATCCGTACCCACTTCGTAAGGACGACCCAAACGACGGTTGAACTTCATACGACCTACTGGTGATAAGTCATAACGTTCAGAAGAGAAGAACAAGTTGTTGAATAAGTTTTCAGCAGCTTCTTTTGTTGGTGGCTCACCCGGACGCATCACTTTGTAGATTTCTACAAGTGCTTCCTCACGACCAGTTGTAGTATCTGCACGTAAAGAGTCCGCAATGAATGGACCACGGTCGATGTCATTGGTATAAAGTACGTTGAATTGTTTAACGCCGCCTTCAGCCAATTTCACCATAATTTCATGGCTAAGTACGGTATTTGCCGCAACAACTTCGCCATCACGTAACGTTACATCTTCAGCAACGATACGTTCATATAGGTATTCATCAGGAACAGAAAGTTTTTCAAGACCTGCTGCTTCCATTTGACGAACATGGCGCGCGTTAATACGTTTACCTTGTTCAACAATTGTTTTACCGTCTGTACCCACGATATCAAACTGTGCCATTTCGCCACGTAGACGTTCTGGAACCAAGTCAATTTGATAGCTACCCATATCAAGATATACAGGTACTTTTTCGTAGAACATGTCTAGGATTTGTTCGTTGTTATAACCCAAGGCACGAAGCACAACAGTCGCAAGTAATTTACGACGACGGTCAATACGAACATAGACAAGATCTTTTGCATCGAATTCAAAGTCTAACCATGAACCACGGTAAGGAATGATACGAGCAGAATAAAGAACTTTACCGCTAGAGTGAGTTTTGCCTTTATCATGGTCAAAGAACACACCTGGTGAACGGTGTAATTGAGATACGATTACACGCTCAGTACCATTGATCACAAAGGTACCGTTGTCTGTCATAAGTGGCATTTCACCCATGTAGACTTCTTGCTCACGCACATCTTTGATTGTTTTAGTTTCGCGATCTTTAATGATCAGACGAATTTTTACACGCATTGGCGCCGCATAAGTTGAGCCACGAAGAATACATTCGCGCACATCAAATTCAGGCTTACCAAGACTATACTCAACAAATTCTAAAGCAGCATTGCCAGAATAACTTTCAATAGGAAAAACTGAACGAAATGCGGCCTGGAGACCGATATCTTCGCGGTTTTTTGGAGTTTTGCCGTCTTGAAGGAAAGTTCGGTACGAGTCGACTTGAATCGCGAGCAAGTACGGAACATCCATTACCTTGGGCAATTTACCAAAATTCTTACGGATCCGTTTCTTTTCGGTATATGAGTATGCCATCTGGAGTCCTCGGAAAGTAAACTAAGTCCGCCTGCAGAACGAACTTAGAAGGAATTACGCAGGCCGATATGGCCACCACTTTCACAAATGCTGCAATTTTTAGTGGTATTAAAACGCTTAACAATATTTTTTTACTGAAAAATATTGGTAAGCGTTTGGTTTTATAAATTATTTTTAATTTGTATGATTTTTATATCATGCAAACAAAAATCGAGCCGATAATTGTAACGCAAAAAGGCTGATGACCCAAGGGCCACCAGCCATTTTTTGGAGCCGATTATAAAAAAATCGACTCCCCTTAAGATTACTTAAGTGTAACTGTAGCACCAGCTTCTTCAAGTTTTTTCTTAAGTTCTTCGCCTTCTTCTTTAGAAACGCCTTCTTTAAGAACTGAAGGAGCGCTTTCAACAAGATCTTTAGCTTCTTTAAGACCAAGGCCAGTAGCTTCACGAACTGCTTTAATTACAGCAACTTTGTTAGCACCGAAAGAAGTCAACTCAACGTTGAATTCTGATTGTTCTTCAGCAGCAGCACCAGCAGCGCCAGGAGCAGCAGCAACTGCTACAGCAGCAGCAGATACGTTGAATTTTTCTTCGAAAGCAGAAATAAGTTCAACAAGTTCAAGAACAGTTTTTTCAGCAACTGCGTTTAAGATTTCTTCGTTTGTTAAAGCCATGAGAGTAACTCCAAATGGGTATTGAATGGTGTGTAAATTGATTTAAACTTAAGCAGCTTCTGACTCGTTTTTCTCTTTGAGCGCAGTAATAAGGCGACCCAATTTCGAAATAGGAGCTTGAAGAACGCTTGCAAGCATAGTAAGCGCTTTCTCTTGGTTTGGAAGGTTCGCGATAACGCTAACTTCAGCACCTTGATAAACTTTACCGTCAAATGCAGCAGCTTTAAGTTCAAATGCTTTATTAGTTTTAGCAAATTCTTCGAACAAACGAGCAGCTGCGCCCATGTCGTCTTCAGAAGTTGAGAAAGCTAAGATTGTTGGGCCAACAAGGTTGTCGCTCAAGATATTGAATTGAGTATCTTGAAGAGCACGTTTAGCCAAAGTGTTACGAACTACGCGAGTAGCAACACCTAGTTTACGAGCTTCAACACGTAGAGCAGTTAATTGCTCAACAGTTAAACCTTGGTAGTCAGCAACAACAGCAGCATACGCAGTAGAAGCAACTTCAGTTACTTCAGCTACGATCTGTTTTTTGCCTTCGATAAGAAGAGCCATTGTAAAACCTCCTAACGGTGATTTATGCACCTATACAGATGCACTCCCAATTCGTTAGCTCATCACTGAACCAACACGCGGAGGAGGAACAAATCACACCACCGCGTCTACTCAGGCTGGGCTATTAAGAAGAAAGCATAAAACTCCCCTCGCCTGAGGTCTTTGACGCTGATAAATCTAAATTTATCAATTCAAAGTTTGCCTGAGGGGCGATCAGCAAAGCATGCTTTGCCGACCCGCAAGATGAGAAACTGTGCTTCGAATGAAGCTTAATTTCTATCTTGCGTAATATTTAAAGCAGCGCTTTAAATATTACTCAGGGCTTTAAAATTCTGTAATAAGTCGAAACTTATTTAGAAACGTTTGCTACATCAACAACAAGACCAGGACCCATAGTTGAGCTTAAAGTGATCTTTTGGATGTAAACACCTTTAGAAGTAGCAGGTTTTGCTTTCTTAAGGTCAGCTACAAGAGCTTCAACGTTTGAACGAACAGCTTCAGCAGTGAAACCTACTTGACCGATCGCAGCGTGGATAATACCAGCTTTGTCTACACGGTAACGTGCTTGACCAGCTTTCGCGTTTTTAACAGCAGAAGCTACGTCAGGAGTTACAGTACCCACTTTAGGGTTTGGCATTAAGCCACGTGGACCAAGAATCGTACCCAACTTACCAACAACGCGCATTGCATCCGGAGCTGCAATTACTACGTCAAAGTCAAGGTTACCCGCTTGGATGCTTTCAGCAAGATCATCAAAACCAACAACGTCCGCGCCTTCAGCTTTAGCAGCTTCAGCAGCAGCGCCTTGAGCAAACACAGCTACACGTACAGTTTTACCAGTACCTGCAGGAAGTGTAGTCGCGCCACGAACAACTTGGTCAGATTTACGAGGATCAACACCTAGGTTTACAGCAACATCCAAAGATTCTTTGAATTTTACTGCTGGAAGGCCGTTAAGAACTGCAACTGCTTCTTCCAAAGTGTAAACTTTGTTAGCTTCAACAGCAGCAACAATGGCTTTTTGACGTTTAGTTAATTTAGCCATGTCTTATAGCTCCACTTCCAAGCCCATAGAACGCGCAGAACCAGCAATGGTACGTACACGTGCGTCTAAATCAGCACCAGTAAGATCTGGTTCTTTAGTAGTCGCAATTTCTTCTAATTGAGCGCGAGTCAACTTACCAACTTTAGTCT
The DNA here is from genome assembly GCF_013419215.1 of Acinetobacter sp. YH12096. Classification (NCBI taxonomy): domain Bacteria; kingdom Pseudomonadati; phylum Pseudomonadota; class Gammaproteobacteria; order Moraxellales; family Moraxellaceae; genus Acinetobacter; species Acinetobacter sp. YH12096. Next base: position 33,065 of record NZ_VPAM01000038.1, read on the forward strand.
TGTTAGGTACAGCTGAACCCTTTTGGATGCCCGCAGCTTTCTTAAGAAGAATCGCAGCAGGAGGAGTTTTCATGATGAATGTGAACGACTTGTCGTTGTACACAGTGATCACTACTGGAATTGGAAGACCAGCTTCAACTTTTTGTGTCGCAGCATTGAATTCTTTACAGAATGCCATGATGTTAACACCACGTTGACCTAGTGCAGGACCAATCGGTGGAGATGGATTTGCTTTACCAGCTGGAACTTGCAGCTTGATATAGCCGTCAATCTTCTTAGCCATTTCAATTACCTCTGGGTACTAACGCCGCTAGGCTCCCCATACATTTAAGTAACGATACCGTTACAACAACAATGCCCGACTCATAACAAATCGGGCGTTTATCAACCAAGTTAAATTAAACTGATTTTTCGACTTGGCGAAATTCCAGTTCAACTTGAGTTGGTCGATTAAATACATTAATCGTCAACGTTAAACGTGACTTATCGTATAGAACTTCTTCCACCACGCCTTTAAAGTCGGTGAATGGACCGTCAATTACGAGTAATTCTTCACCTGGTTCAAACATCGTCTTAGGACGAGGTGCTTCGCCAGTATTGCGTACACGTGCAAGAATCGCATCAGCTTCTTTTTGCGTAATTGGTGCAGGTTTTTCTGCAGTACCACCAATGAAACCTAATACTTTTGGACATTCTTTAACAATGTGCCAAGTTTCATCATTCATTTCCATTTCGACTAACACATAGCCTGGAAAGAATTTACGCTCAGATTTACGTTTCTTACCATCCTTCATTTCCACTACTTCTTCAGTAGGGACAAGGACTTCACCAAAGCTATCGGCTACAGCGCTACGCTGGATTCGATCATTAAGTGAGCGTAACACTTGTTTTTCATAGCCTGAATAGGCATGAATAATGTACCAACGTTTCATAGCTCTCTTACCCGATAATAAACTTCATTAACCAGCTCAAAGCATAGTCAAAGCACCATAATAAAATAGATGCCACTAAGACTACCGCAAGTACCTGCCAAGATGTGGTCATGGTCTCTTGCTTGGTTGGCCAAGTCACTCGACGTAACTCAATTCGAGCATCTTTCAACAATCGAACAAAGCCTTTGCCTTGATGGGTGGCGTATAATAAACCTAAAGCCACGATGATACAAGCCAAAATTACCCCAACACGGACCCAGACATCATTCGCTGGTGCCCAGTATGCTGGCAAATGTTGATTCACCATCATAGAACTACCGAGTAAAATCAACGCGATAACCCACAGAACATAGTCTAAAGGGGAACCAGAATTAACAACTTCAGCAGGATTATTTCTTTGAGGAATTGGCGCGTCGCTTAATGCGTCACGCGATTTATCATTCGACATTTTTGTACTCGTCGTAGGATTCGCGACTTATTATATGACCAGTTGAGCCAGCATCAAGCTTCTTTTTAAAAAAATTTGGCAGGCCAGGAGGGACTCGAACCCCCAACATTCGGTTTTGGAGACCGACGCTCTACCAATTGAACTACTGACCTGCAGAGCAAATCGAGAGTCGAAACTCTCGATCTGTACAAAGATAACTGTATTATATTATGCAGTTACTTTAGAAACAACACCCGCACCAACTGTACGGCCACCTTCACGGATCGCGAAGCGTAAGCCAGCGTCCATTGCGATTGGGTGGATTAATTCTACTGACATTTCTACGTTGTCACCAGGCATAACCATTTCAACGCCTTCTTTAAGCGCGATTGCACCAGTTACGTCAGTTGTACGGAAGTAGAACTGTGGACGGTAACCGTTAAGGAATGGAGTATGACGACCACCTTCGTCTTTAGAAAGTACGTATACTTCTGCGTCGAATTTAGTATGCGGTTTGA